>JBHELA010000003.1:0-2612 GCA_041859005.1 Ignavibacteria bacterium | reverse complement strand
TGCGGCGCAGGGCTGTTCGGGAGCATTAACAGGGATTACTAATTATGAAACTCCATTAGCATATTCATTAAAGCAAAACTATCCTAATCCTTTTAATCCCTCGACAAAGATTTCATTTGCAATACCGAAGCAGGGATTTGTATCTTTGAAAGTTTATGACATACTTGGCAAAAATGTGAGTACGCTTGTTAACGAAGTAAAAGGATCAGGGAATTACACGGTGGACTTCAGCGGTGAAGGCTTGCAAAGCGGTGTTTATTTCTATGTACTTGAGACAGAAGGGTTTACAAAGAGTATGAAAATGCTATTAGTGAAATAAGAATTAAATAAGCACAGCGAATTACTATTTGGATTTGATTCCATTGACACAAAGCAGATGAAATATTCAGTTTTAATATTTATATACTTAATTGTTGTATCGATTAAAGTAGGTGCGGTAACAACGCCATCTGATTCGGGTTCTTTTCAGTATGTAGGCAATCAGACGATTACGTTTATTGACACAGAAAGAAATAACCGAAATATACAGTCGCTTGTATATTATCCCGGAACAAGCGAAGGCAATAATGCGCCTATTAATTTATCGGGTGGTAGGTACCCTGTTATTTCTTTCGGACATGGATTTACTTTAAACCCAAACATATACATTCATCTTTTCAGGCATCTTGCAAGCTGGGGATATATTGTAATTGCACCTGTCACTGAAACGGGCTTCTCTCCGAGTCATCTTGAGTTTGCAAAAGACCTTGTGTTTGTTTTAAAAGACATGAAAAGAAAGAATGCATCAACAGGTGACTTCTTTTACAATTCAGCCGATACTAACCAAACGGGTGTATTCGGACATTCAATGGGCGGAGGATGCAGTTTCCTTGCGGGTTCATTAGACCCATCGATAAAAGCTATATCTTCGCTGGCTGCGGCAAGTACGAATCCTTCTTCAATTACTGCCATAAATTTGATACAAAAGCCGGTTCAGCTATTAAGCGGAGCAAGAGACAGCATAGCGTCTTACTGGACGAATCAGCTTCCGCATTACAGTAATGCTAATCCGTACAGGCAGATTATAAACGTTAAAGGCGGAAACCACAGTTATTTCCATTTGCTTCCCGGACTTGACGATTTAGTAGATAATCAGGCAACTATTACAAGACCTGAGCAACAAAGACTTACAAGAAGATATGTGACATCTTTCTTTAATCTATTCCTTAAAAATGATACAAACTATAAATCATTTCTTTACGGAGGGATTGCTCAGTCTGATACAAGCATCATAATGCAATATGAGCTTCCGACAGGAACCGGTTTTTCGATTAATGAAAGTACATTAACCGGTTACAAACTTGAACAAAACTATCCGAATCCTTTTAATCCATCGACCCGAATATCATTTGCTGTGCCAAAGAAGGGATTTGTTTCTTTAAAGGTATATGATTTACTCGGAAAGGAAATTACAACACTTGTGAATGAGGTAATTAGCGCTGGGGAATATAGAGTTAATTTCTCAGGCGACGGATTGCAAAGCGGTGTTTATTTCTATTTACTTGAGACAGAAGGTTTTACAAAGAGTATGAAGATGCTTATGGTGAAATAGTGATTTGAAAAATTGCACACTGATTTGAAAAACGCACAACAAAAGAATGATTTGTTATGATTTTCACTGATTAGAAATAAAAGAATTGCAAAACAAGCAAATTGTGAATGTTATTGATGCGAAGACAGGTATATCAATATTTAGAAGTTGAAGAAAACAGAATTGAATAGCAGAGGACTGAAGAGAGAGAAGGACACGATTGAAATAATGATTGATTATTACTGCAGAAAGAATCACGGGAATAATTTGTGTGATGAATGCAAGAAACTGAAAGACTACGCTTTTGATAGGTTATTATATTGTCCGTTTAAAGTCAGCAAACCTGTGTGTTCAAACTGCACTGTTCACTGCTATAAACCTGATATGCGCACGCAAGTTAAAGAGGTGATGCGGTTTTCAGGTCCGCGAATGCTTTTAAGGCATCCTTACCTTGCAATAATGCATTTAATAAATGAGAAGTTTAATAAACCTGTTTCGCTTTCGAAGTAGTAAAAACCGAAACTATAACATACCTATCTGATTGTGGATGCCTGCACTATTTGAACAGAAATATTCGAATTCTATAAAATATACTTTTGCCTTTATTTTAGTGTCAAATTATTTAAAATTAATATTACGTAAAAAAATTTATTATACAGATTATTTAACAAATAATATTAAGTTTATGAAAAAGATTTTTGTTATTCTACTGTTATTCATGTCTTTCGCCTCATTAGTTTATCCGCAGTTTAACAGGGGAAAGCTATCGGAACAGCTTGCAAGTATAATTAGTCTATATGATAATACAGAAAGAGTAAGGGTAATTATACATTTATCTGATAAATTTGATATAGATGGATTTATGGCAAAAGCAAGTGCAGACAGGCTTGAAAGGGATATGCAAACCACTTTATTGCTCGAGGGACTGAAGTATAAAGCAAGAAGCACTCAATTTTCTTTGCTTGAATACCTAAAGTATAACAGTAGTAAAAACAAAGTGACAGAAATAAAAGATTTCTGGATTATTAATGCGGTATCTGCA
>JBHELA010000417.1:0-9050 GCA_041859005.1 Ignavibacteria bacterium | reverse complement strand
TTAACAAAATAATTTAATTGAAAGGAGCAAAATTTAATGCCTTGCGGTAAAAAGAGGAAAAGGGCAAAAATGTCTACTCATAAGAGGAAGAAAAGATTAAGAAAGAACAGACACAAAAAGAAAATAAGATAAATTAGTTTTTGTTCAAAATAAATTTATTCTGAATAAATTTACGTCTTTTAATATAAAACCCTGAGTCTTTCGGCTCAGGGTTTGAGTATTTAAACTTTAAATAGTTTTCTACTTTCCTACCTTCGACCAGGAATCTTTCAAAGGTACAGTTCTGTTAAATACGAGTTTATCTATTGAAGAAAGCGGGTCAACACAAAAATATCCTAATCTTGTGAACTGATACTTATCACCTGCTTTTGCTTTTGATAGTTCAGGTTCAACGTAACAATTGCTATTTATATCTAAGGAATGAGGATTGAGAAATTCCCTGAAATCCTTATCTTCATCACCTGCTGGGTTCTCCACAGTAAATAATCTATCGTAAAGTCTCACTTCAGCTTTAATCGCATGAGGAACAGACACCCAGTGAATAGTACCTTTAACACTTCTCGTACTTCCCGAACCGCTTTTTGTTTCAGGGTCGTAGGTACAGTGCAGTTCGGTAATATCCCCTTTCTCATTCTTTATAACATTGTTGCATTTTATAATGTACGCAGATTTCAATCTTACTTCATTTCCGGGATAAAGCCTGTGAAATTTCTTATGCGGTATTTCCTGAAAATCATCCTGCTCAATATAAATTTCTCGTGAAAATGGAATTATCCTTGAGCCCATTGATTCATCTTCAGGATTGTTTATAGTCGTCATTTCTTCAATTTTGCCTTCCGGATAATTTGTTATGACAACTTTTAATGGATCAAGTACAGCCATAACACGTGGAGCACGTTTATTAAGGTCGTCCCTTACACTGTGTTCAAGAAGTGCAACATCAGTTAAAGCGTCACGCTTAGCAACTCCAATCTTATCGGCAAAATTTCTAATTGATTCGGGGGTATATCCCCTTCTGCGCAATCCGCAAATAGTCGGCATTCTTGGGTCATCCCAGCCGGAGACTCGATTTTCCTGAACAAGCTCAAGTAGTTTTCGCTTGCTCATTATGGTGTACGAAAGATTTAATCTAGCAAATTCAATCTGTCTTGGTAAGTTCTCCAGTTTTAACACCTGAAGGAACCAGTCGTAAAGTGGACGATGAACTTCAAATTCAAGTGTGCAAAGTGAATGAGTAATTCCTTCAATCCAATCTGATATAGGATGTGCATAGTCGTACATCGGATAGATGCACCATTTATCACCTGTATTATGATGAGTTGCCTTCTTTATTCTGTATATGACAGGGTCGCGCATGTGCATATTAGGAGAAGACATATCAATCTTTGCCCGAAGAATATGTTCTCCGTCCTCGTACTTTCCGGCTTTCATTTCTTCAAACATTCTAAGGTTTTCTTCAACAGAACGGCTTCTGTAAGGTGAATTGATTCCCGGTTCAGTAGGTGTGCCTTTCTGGTTTTTAATTTCACCAGGAGTGGATGAATCAACGTACGCATTACCATCTTTTATCATCTGAACAGCAAATTCATACATCTTATCGAAATAATCAGAAGCATAATACATCCTGTCATCCCAGTCAAAGCCCAGCCACTTGACATCCTCTATAATGGAATCAACATACTCTATATCTTCTTTTACAGGATTTGTATCGTCAAATCTTAAGTTACAAAGTCCTTTATAATCGCGTGCAATTCCAAAATTCAGACAGATTGATTTTGCATGACCAATGTGCAGATATCCATTTGGTTCAGGCGGGAAACGTGTGTGAATTTTACCGTTATTCTTATTTTCTTTTAGATCCTCGTTTATAAACTCACGAATAAAATTCGACGGAGTAATTGTATTTTCTTCCATTATATAGATTAAAATTTAGAATTAAAGTTAGTCAATAGATAAAGATATTTTGAGAGCTTTATTAATTTCCAGCATTTTGTGATGAGATAAAGTACCTATTTTTGTAATTAATCTCTCCTTTGAATCTATAGTGCGTATTTGTCCGCAATCCACGTAGGATTCTTCTTTCAAACCACCCTCAAGTTCAGTAAGATAAATCATTATGGGCAAAGGTTTTGTAATTTCTTTTACAGAACTTATTGGAGCAATAATTGTGACCGGACTAAACTTATTGCCGATATCATTTTGAATTATAACGGCAGGTCTGGCTTTCCCAATTTCCTTTCCTACAACCGGATCAAGATTAACCATGTAAATATCTCCTCGCAGCAGAGGTAAGACAATCCCCGTTTTATTCTTTATCTGCATATTTCCATTCTTCCTGATTCTTGCAGTAATAAGAATAATTTGCTTTATACCCCTCTTCTAACTCTTTAGCAATAAATTCTTTTTCAACTTTATCTATATACTCTTGCAAGGCAATCCTGCCAATATCACTTACAGAAAGATTGATTAATTTTGAAATAGCATTAATGCTACTCGATAAATCCGGATTTACAAAGAAACTTAATCTTTCCTTCTTATTATTTGTTTGAATTGATTTCATAATTTGATTCTTATTTAGAACAAACATAAGATATGTAAAAGTATGCACATATTCAAGCATATATTATTACACAATTATTTACACAAATTATGACCATTTTATTGAGTCGTTGTCTTATTCAGTAAAACCTCAATTCTTTTTATTGTCTTATCTTTACCTATAATATCGAGTATCTCATATATACCGGGACCGCCGCTTGTACCTGAAACAGCAAGTCTTAGCGGATGTATCACGTTACCGCTTCCGGTATTCATCTCTACTGCAGTTTCTTTTAATGCAGTTTCATAATTCTCTTTCTCAGGATTTACATAACTGCTAATCTTTTCAGAATATTTTCTCAGTATTTCCGGAGATTCGGGTTTCCATCTTTTCTTTAATGCGGCCTCTTCATATTCTGAAGGTTCTTCAAAGAAATAATAACCTTTTTCATAAAATTCCTTTACAAACGATACCCTTTCTTTCATGGCATGAATAACTTTAACAAGATACTCATCTGTAAATTCAATAGCTGAATATTTTGATGAACTTAAATCTTCTCTTAGAATTGCAACGAGTTCTTCATCAGATTTCTTTCTTAGATGCTCGGCGTTAAGCCATTTTAGTTTTTCGACATCGAAGACAGCTCCTGATTTATTCACTCTGTCAAGCGAGAAACTGTTAATTAATTCATTAATATAATAGAACTCCCTGTCATCGCCAGCTGTCCATCCGAGAAGGGCAATAAAATTAATCAAAGCATCTTTTAGATATCCTTTCTGTCTGTAATCTTCAACTGCTACATCACCCTGACGCTTACTAAGTTTTGACCTGTCAGGGTTTAAAAGTAAAGGTAAATGTGCAAAGACAGGAATTTCCCAGCCGAATGCTTCATAAAGAAGCACATGCTTTGGTGTTGACGGAAGCCATTCTTCACCGCGCACGACATGAGTTACTTTCATCAAATGGTCATCAATAACGTTTGCAAGATGGTACGTTGGATATCCATCGGATTTTAATAATATCTGGTCATCAATTATTTCACTGGCAAACTCTACATCTTCGCGAATGTAATCCCTGAACTTAATCGTTCTGCCTGCTTCTACATTTAGCCTTATAACATGCGGAATCCCTTCCTTCAACTTATTATTTATTTCATCTTCAGTTAAACTCAAGCAATGCTTATCATACTTTGTCTGATTCAGTTTCTGCTTCTGCTGTTCCTCCCTTAAAGCCATTAATCTCTCTGCGGTACAGAAGCAATAATATGCTTTTTTGTTTTCTATCAATTGTTTGATATGCTGATTGTATATTTCAAGCCTTTTCGACTGGTAATATGGACCGTGCTTCCCTTCCTTAAACGGACCTTCATCATAATCGAGACCAGCCCATTTAAGAGTGTTGATTAAGTTATCAACCGCCCCTTCTACTTTTCGAGCCTGGTCTGTATCTTCAATTCTAAGTATAAACTTACCGCCTGTATGCTTTGCAAACAGATAGTTATACAAAGCTGTTCTCAGGTTACCAATATGTATGTAGCCCGTAGGCGAAGGAGCATACCTTACTCTAATTTCTTCACTAATCATATATTATACTTCAATTATGAATTATCAATTACAATTACAAACTCTCCCTTTTCCTTAATACGCGACAAATCTTTCACCATCTGGTCAATTCGATTCCTGTAAACCGATTCATGTACCTTTGTCATTTCTCTGGAGACCGAAACATTCTTACCCGGAAAAAACTTATTTAGCTCTGCCAGCGTCTTTTTAACCCGGTACTTTGATTCATATATAATGACAGGCATCTTAATATCCGCGAGGGACTTTAAAACATTCTCTTTTCCCTTTTGAGGAAGGAAACCCTGAAAATAAAACTTTTTATTCTCAAAACCTGAGAGAACGAGAGCGTGAATGAGTGCATTCGCACCCGGTACAGAAACAACTTTTATATCATTCGATACGCATTTAGATATTATAATACTTCCAGGATCCGAAATTGCAGGGGTTCCCGAATCACTTACGAGTGCAACAGATTTGCCAGATTTAAGTTCATCCATCAGATACTCCGTTTTCTTGTTTTCCACCTGAGAATAATAACTTATAAGTCTGTTGGAGATATTATATCTTTTGAGCAAAACAGAAGTAACACGAGTATCCTCGCAAGCAATCATATCCACATTCTTAAGCACAAAGACAGCTCTCATTGAAATATCTTCAAGATTACCGATTGGTGTAGATACTACATACAGAGTGCCCTTATCAATCTTATAATCAGGGAAATATTTTTCAAAAGAATAGCCGGTATCTTCAATAGTTTCCATAATTTAATTTAAGCATACTTCACTTTATTATAAATGTATTTATGGAACATATATTTTTGTCAAAAGAATATAGATTTTATTTTGGCTATAATAAGTTTATATTTGTATCAGACTATTTAGTCTTTTATATATGAACAATATAAAAACCACAATAAATAAGTTTTCACCTCCTGATAACTGGAAGTTACCGGTTATTGTAGCTCTTGGATTACTAACAGGGCTTGGATTTTTAACATTCCATATTGCTAACGGTACATCATACTTGTCTGATAAACCCGAAACATGCATTAACTGCCATGTTATGTTTCCTCAATATGCTTCATGGCAGCATAGCTCGCATGCGAGGGTTGCGACTTGCAATGACTGCCACGTCCCGCAGGATAATATCATACGTAAATACATGTTCAAAGCAACCGATGGTTTAAGGCATTCAACAATGTTTACATTCAGGTTGGAGCCGCAAGTAATTAAGATAAAAGATGCAGGCAGAGATGTTGTTCAGGAAAATTGTGAACGATGTCATCAGGGATTGCTTGGGTATATGCACTCGGCACAAAGAAATAAAACATACATAGTTGCTGAAGACAAAGATGTCTGCTGGAGCTGTCATCAGGAAGTACCTCATGGAACAGTAAGCAGTTTGTCATCATTTCCGTATGCACGGGTACCGGGATTATCACCAATAGTTCCTGACTGGCTGAATAAAGCACTTATCAATGAAACAGATAATTCAAAATAATACAAAATACATATAAGATTATGAAACTTGCAGAAAAAATCAAAGAGAAACCGTGGCTTGGATGGGTATTATACGGAGCCACTATATTAGCTGTATTTCTTGTCGGACTGCTGGGAAGTTCGATTATTGAAAGAAGAACGGAAACCAATCAGATAATTCAGAATGTAAAACCGATTAAAGACTGGGAACCGAGAAATGAAATATGGGGAGAAAATTATCCAAGAGAATTCGAGACTTATGTACAGACACTTGATACCTCATTTGCGAGCAAACACGGAGGTTCAACAAAAGTTGATATGCTTGAGAGATATCCTGATTTGGTAATACTTTGGGCAGGATATGCTTTTTCAAGAGATTATAATCAAGGTCGTGGACATTATCTCGCTGTTAAGGATATCAGAAATACATTACGGACTGATGTTCCCCAACCGGCAACATGCTGGACATGCAAGAGTACGGATGTGCCTCGTTTGATGAATCAACTAGGTATAGCAGAATACTACAAGAAACCATGGAAAGAACTTGGCTCTGAGGTTGTAAATGCTATTGGATGCCAGGATTGTCATGATAATAAAACAATGAACCTCAAGATTTCAAGACCCGCACTTGTTGAAGCATTTCAAAGACAGGGCAAGGACATTAACAACGCGACACATCAAGAAATGCGTTCACTTGTTTGTGCACAATGTCACGTTGAATATTATTTTAAAGGCAAAGAAGAGAAATATCTTACATTCCCATGGGACGACGGTTTCACTGTTGAAGACATGGAAAAATACTATGACAAAGTTGAGCATGTTGACTGGGTGCATAAAATAAGCAGAGCACCGATGCTAAAAGCACAACATCCGGATTTTGAAGTATTTAAAATGGGTATTCATTCACAGCGCGGACTTTCATGTGCTGACTGCCATATGCCGTACAAGAGCGAAGGCGGTGTGAAATTCACTGACCATCATATACAGAGTCCGTTAAACAACATTGCAAACTCTTGTCAGGTATGCCACAGGGAAAGCGAAACAACTCTCAGAAATAATGTTTACGAAAGACAGGATAAAATATTCGAACTTAGTGAAACTGCAACCAATGTTATAGCAAAAGCACATATTGAAGCAAAAATAGCCTGGGATGCCGGTGCAACTGAAGAACAAATGAAACCGATACTTCAACTTATAAGGCAGGCACAATGGAGATGGGATTATGTAGCAGCTTCGCATGGCGCTGCATTTCATGCCCCACTTGAATCGGCAAGAGTGCTTGCGAATGCAATACACAAAGGACAAGAAGCCAGAACACAACTTGCTATACTGCTGACAAAGCTTAATGTCGGACTACCAATTGCATTACCCGATATTTCGACAAAACTGAAAGCTCAAACTTATATCGGTTTAAATATGGATAGCTTGAATAAAGCAAAATCCGTATTTTTGAATGAAACAATTCCCCAATGGGACAAGATTGCAACCGAAAAAGGCAACAAAATAGCATGGTATTGATTAAGTTTAAATAATATAATTTTAATCCCCTTTCGAACAATCGGAAGGGGATTTTTATAATAAAGGAGATACATTGAAGAATATTTTACTGTTTATTTTAATTATAATTTCCATAGATGTTTTTGCACAGGAAAAACCAAAAGGAAAATTCAACGGAGTACTTTTTGGTGACTTTTTTTACAAGTTTAACGGAGATTCCTCAAATGCATCGAATCAGTACTCATCTTACAACGAGAAGACACAGGGAGTGACTGTCAGAAGGGCAAGACTACATTATGAACATAATTTTAATGAGGACTTCACGGGCAACTTTGGTATCGAATTAAACGATGTTACAAAAATCGATAATAAAATGAGCTTTATGGTTTACGATGCACAATTCGAATGGAAGAATGTAGTCCCAAACTCAAGCATTGTATTTGGACTTATGCCCGCACCAACTTTTGTCTGGGGCATGTCAGAAGCAATGTACGGATACAGGAGCCTTGAAAAAACGATTACAGACAAAAACAAGATAGGAACTGCACTTGAGATTGGAGCGATGCTAAAAGGAAAATTTGATAAAGAAGGGAAATACGGATACACAATCATGTATGGTAACGGAAAAGGTTCGAGCGCTGAAGTATCCAAGTTTCCTAAATTTTACGGCTCTGTATTCGCAAAGTTTCTAAATTCCTTTGTCGTTGAAGCTTACTTCGATTACCAGAACAGCTATAATGAACAATACAGATTCACTGCTAAGAGCGTATTAGCTTACAAGACTAATGATTACACATTTATATTTGAACCTTTTTTCCAGAACAGGAATAATGCAGTAAATCTATCATTACCTCAGAACCCGATAGGATTTACATTAAGCGGAAAAGTAAACATATTAAAGAAGAGTGATGCTGAAAAGGCTGAAGTTCTGAATGTATTTGGAAGATACGATTATTTTGATCCTGACAGCAATAACGGTACCTTAGGATTCAAGGAAAACTTTTTAGTTGCCGGAGTCGATTTTATACCCTTTAAAGGATTTCATATTATGCCGAATATATGGCTGAATGCGTACAAAGATAAAAGCAGTGCAAACATTTCAAGACCGAATGACTTAGTTGGCAGAGTTACATTCTGGTATCAGTATTAAATGAAAACAAAATGATTATAATTGGAAAAAATCCCATACTCGAGACTCTTAAATCAAATCCAAAAGATTTGACAAAAATCATATTCATGAAGAATATGAAACCAGAACCAAGGATGAAGGAGATACTGTTTCTTGCAAAAGAAAACGGGATAAGTTTAATTTCATTGCATAAGTTCGATTTCGAAAAGTATTTTCAGAGCAGGGATAAAAAGGAAGGCATATCACAGGGAATGATAGGCTTTATGAAGGATTTTGAATACACGCCATTAAAAGAGATACTGAGTAAAATTGAAAAGGTTGTAAATCCCCTGTTAATAATTCTCGATGAGATTACGGACCCGCATAATTTCGGAGCGATTATTCGTTCAGCAGTATGCTTAGGTGCAGACGGTATTATTATACCACGTCACAATTCGGCAGAGGTGAATCACACTGTAATTAAGACCTCGTCAGGAGCGGTAAATTACATTCCTGTCGCAATGGAAACAAACCTCAACAATGTAGTAAAGATTTTAAAGCAGAATGCTTTTACAATAATAGGCACTGATATACAGGCGGAAACTACAACATTTGATGCAAATCTAAATAAATCTGTCTGCCTTATTGTTGGAAGTGAAGGAAAAGGTATTCGAATGTCGCTTAAAAATAATTGTGATGAGTTAGTTCGGATTCCAATGGCAGGTGGGTTTAACTCTCTTAATGCGTCAGTTTCAACAGCTATATTTATGTATGAAATTTTCAGGCAAAAGAACAAATTGTAGAACGATTAAACCATTAATCGTTCTACAACTAATATATAAATAAATCAATTATTACACTTCTTT
>JBHELA010000239.1:0-3030 GCA_041859005.1 Ignavibacteria bacterium | reverse complement strand
AGATGCCTTTGATATATCGATTCCTGACGAAAAGACACTTGCGAATGAACTTTCAAATTTTAAAGTACTTCTTAAGAATTCCGGCAGGTCAGAAGATGTAATTAAGGAAGACCTTATTGTGTATATGTATAATGCTTACGGAAAAGTAAATGATGAGAACTTCCTTAAATGGGTTAATGACAATGTAAAATAAGCAAATATTTTATCGAATAATAATATTAAGTATGAAACAGGTATTTTTTACTATAATATTTCTTTCTATAATCTTGGTTTTCTTTCTCCCTGTACATCCACAGACACTTGATTCATTGTTAATAAAAACCGATGATTATTTCAACTCTGCATCATACGAACAAGCGATTGAAAGTTCAGAAAAAGCTTTGTCAGAAGCCGAAAAAGATTACGGCAATAAAAGCAATCAGTATGCTGCTGCACTCGATAAAAGAGGCAGATTATACTGGATATACGGAGAGTATGAGACCGCAGAAAAGTATTACATTCAATCGCTTGAGATATTAAAAGATAATACGGGTATCAAAAATTCTTTGTATGCTGATGTATTGCTTGACCTTGCTCAGCTTTATTCCTACATGGATTATTATGACAAATCTGAAAAGACCTTTCTTCAGGTCGTTGAAATAAGAAAACAAGTCTTCGGAGAAAAACATAATGATTACGCAGAGGCACTTCAACGCATGGCTTCTATGTACTTTGATTTTGACCAGTTTGATAAAGCAGAAAGAACTTATATACAGGCGCTTGACGTAATAAAAAATGTTGCGAATTATGATTACTCTTTATTCACACAAATTATGAGCGATCTGAGCAACCTATATGAGGAACAAAGCCAATTTGATAAAATGCAGCCGCTTCTTAAAGACCTCTTACAATCCACAGAAAGGACAAAAGGGAAAGAACATCCGGATTACAGGTTTTATCTAATGTGGTCTGCACGTATATATTTCAAAATGGGATTTATGGACAAAGCAGAGCCTTACATCCTCGAATGTATATCTATTGACATAAACGATATAAATAATAATTTCTACTATCTATCCGAGAATGACAAATTATGGGTGATGGATTACTATTTGCAAAACGCCAGTCTTTATTATTCTTGCGGCATAGAGAGAATGAAAGATAATAGTGATATACTAAAAGATCTGACTAATTTCAGACTGATTACAAAGGGTCTAGTGCTTTATTCAACAAACGGTGTCAGGAACAGAATATTTTCGACTGACGATCCTTCTATTTCATCAATATACGGCGAACTTATTGAAGTCAGAAATGAACTTTCGAAAGCATATACAAAAACAATAGAGGAACAACAAAAAGCCGGAATAGACATTAAAAAATTAGAAGAAAAGGCTGAACAGCTTGAAAGAAATCTCAGCAATTTATCGGAATACTTTAAATCAGAAAAAGAAACCTACAACGTAAACTGGGAAGATGTAAGAAACTCACTCAAGACAGATGAGACTGCAATTGATTTTCTTAATTTTGAGAATTTCAACAGCAATACAAAGGATACTATTTACTGTGCTATTATTATTAAAAAAGATTATCAAACCCCGATAATAGTAAAACTTTGTGGCAAACAGGATGTTGATAAACTCTTAAACTCTGCAGACAAAAACGAGATATACATAAGAAATGAAGATGCCTGCAAAGAACTTTATAAATTAATCTGGAAACCTCTTGAGGGTTATCTTGGTAATAGCAAGATTGTATATGTATCAACCTCTGGTTTACTTAACAGGGTATCATTTCATGCCCTTGCACCGGATGATAATACATATTTAATTGATAAGTTTGATATCAGATATACAGGTAACCTTAAAGATATTATATCACTCTCAAAAAACAGAAAAACAGGTCAGGGCAATAATAAGGCAAGTATCTTTGGAGGAATAAAATACGACTTAGACCTTTCAGAGATGACTGACAATGCAAGCAGGTTCAGGAATGATCAACAATATACAAACGAAAACGAAACGAACATAAATGAAATCATCGCAAGTATAGAAGACAGAGGCAGCGGTTGGAAATTTCTTAAGGGTACGGCAGTAGAATCAGAAAAGATATCTGATTTACTTTTGAAAAATAATTTTAATGTGACAATGTATTCAGGCGGAGACGGTAATGAAGAAGCATTCAGGTCCTTGAGCGGCAGTAATTCCCCTTCAATTATTCATCTTGCAACACATGGTTTCTTTTTCCCCGGTCCGCAAAAACCACAGTACGATGAAAAAGTTTTTAAAAACACAAATACCACCAGAAGTGTTTTTAAGAATGACATTAATCCGATGTTCCGGTCAGGAATTGTTCTTGCGGGTGCTAACAATATCTGGAAAAGCGGAAAGAAAACTGAAGGCGTTGAGGACGGAATATTAACTGCATACGAAGTCAGCGATATGAACCTGCTTAATACCAACCTTGTGATACTCTCAGCTTGTGAATCAGGACTGGGTGATGTGCGCGGAGATGAAGGCGTATTTGGTCTTCAGCGTTCTTTCAAAATTGCAGGTGCAAAGAACTTAATAGTGAGCTTATGGAAAGTACCTGATAAAGAGACGGCGGAATTGATGGGGTTATTTTATTCCAACTGGATTGACAAGAAGATGCAGTTGGAAGAAGCATTTGCAGAGGCTCAGAAAAGCATGCGTTTAAAGTATATTGAGCCCTATTACTGGGCAGCTTTTATGCTAATATAAAATAAACATACTATTGCGGATTACTAAATATGATAAGATTTAATGTGCTGAAAAAATTTGTGAAAAACAGGCGCTTCAGATTAACAGTTGCAAGCATTGTTCATGCTCTGTTTCTTGTTACTGTTACACTCTGGTTACTTCAGAAGAATTATACATACGGAGATGAAAGGTTTGTTATTCGCTGGAGTTCAATAATAAAGAAGATGGTTTTTAAAGTTGATGACAAACCGCCGAGGAATGATCTTCTCTTCATAAACACCTCTTATGACAACATGCTTATTGACAGACTTGATGATGACGGATTCTCTGTGGG
>JBHELA010000244.1:0-3566 GCA_041859005.1 Ignavibacteria bacterium | reverse complement strand
CGCAATGGTACATGTCTCAAATGTATGAGCTGCGGCTCTACAAGCGGTTGTTCATAGTAAAATACTTTTAAATAAGTATAAAACAAAAGGGCAGATAATAAATCTGCCCTTTTTATTTCGTTCTTATTTCTATGTTTGTTTAATGTATAACTCTTTCGCCCCATTTAAAGCCTTACTTTATTACCCCGTGTCTCTTTCCAACTTTCTCAAACGCTGCAAGACATTTTTCTATATCCTGTGTAGAATGTGCTGCTGAAATCTGTATTCTGATTCTTGCCATTCCTTTTGGAACAACAGGAAAGAAAAATCCAACTGCATAGATTCCTTCATCATATAAATCCTTCGATACTTTCTGTGCAAGAACAGCATCGTCCTCGAATTTCCTGAAAAGCACAGGAACTATTGGATGTACGCTTTCAATAATGTCGAACCCTAATTTGTTCATCCCGCTCCTGAAATATTCCGTGTTCTTTCTTAGCTTTTCTCTCAAGTCATCGCTCTTGTCAAGCATCTCAAATGCTGTAATTGCCGCACCTACAACCGGCGGTGCTACAGAATTCGAGAATAAATATGGACGTGAACGCTGCCTTAGCATATCAATAATTTCCTGTTTGCCCGTCGTGAAGCCTCCCGTTGCGCCTCCCATTGCTTTTCCGAGCGTTGAAGTTATAACGTCAACTTCTCCCAGTACTCCGCAATGCTCTATTGCACCTCTTCCCGTTTTGCCGAAGAATCCCGTTGCATGTGAATCATCAACCATTACCATCGCGTCATATCTATTTCCCAGCTCGATTATTTCTCTGAGTTTCCCTATATCACCATCCATCGAAAACACACCGTCTGTCGCAATCATTATGTTTCTCGCGGGATGCGGCGGAGCTTCCAATCCGCTGCGGTCCCAGATATCAGACCCTTCGCGAGCTAGCTTTAATTTTTCTTCAAGGGATTTCATATCGGAATGATTGTAAATAAGCCTGCGGGCTTTGCATAGTCTTATTCCGTCAATAATACTCGCATGGTTCAGACCATCAGTAATTATCGTGTCCTCAGCTCCGAGAATTGATTCAAACAAACCTCCGTTCGCATCGAAACAGGAGGAGTATAAAATTGTATCCTCTGTGTGATAAAAATCTGCAATCAGTTTCTCAAGTTTCTTGTGTATATCCTGAGTTCCGCAAATAAACCTTACGGACGCAAGTCCAAAGCCGTATGTATCCAGCATTTCGTGTGCGGCTTTTATAATCTCGGGATGGTTTGCTAATCCAAGATAATTGTTTGCGCAGAAGTTCAGCACCTCTCTCGGCTCTGAATCATCCGGATACCTCACATTTATGCATGCTTTCTGGTCAGAAAGTATTGTCCTTTCTTCCTTGTATAGCCCGGCTTCTTTTATTTCCGAAAGCTCTTTTGCTAAATCTAACTTGGTTCTTCTGTACATGGCGTTATGTTTTTTACAAAAATAATAAACCTCGTCTTAAAAATAAGTAGAAATAAAAAAGCCGAACCCTACGATTCGGCTTTATATATTATCCGTTTACTAATTACTACATTCCATATCTATCAATAATTTCCTGCTTTGTCTTTCCTAATATTTCATATTTCTTTCCTACTTTCACAAAAGCATCAAGTGCTTTTTCAAGATGATGCATTTCATGTGCTGCAGAAAGCTGTGTACGTATTCTTGCCTGACCTTTCGGAACTACAGGGAAGAAGAAACCTACCGCATAAATACCTTCTGCAAATAAGTCTTTTGAGAAATCCTGCGAAAGCTTTGCATTAAAAAGCATTACAGGTACTATTGCCGTTTCGCCGGCTTTGATTATAAGACCTGCCTCTGTGAGTGCTTTTCTCCAGAAAGCTGTATTTTTCTCAAGCTTGTCTCTTCTCTCAGTCGTCTTTGATATCAGGTCAAGCACCGCCATTGAAGCTTCTACAATTGAAGGAGCAACAGCGTTAGAGAATAAATAAGGTCTTCCTCTCTGTCTGCATAACTCAACAACTTCTTTTCTTCCTGAAATACAACCGCCGGATGCACCTCCGAGAGCCTTGCCGAGCGTTGTCGATATAATGTCAATCTTGCCCATTACACCAAAATGCTCTGCCGTGCCTCTTCCTGTTTTGCCGATGTAACCCGATGTATGTGCTTCATCAACGAATACCATAGCGTTGTATTTTTCTGCAAGCTCAACAATCTTATCAAGTTTGGCAAGGTCGCCGTCCATCGAGAATGCACCGTCAGTGATTATCAGTCTTATTCTCTTATCCTGATGAAGAACTAACTTTTCTTCAAGATGCTTCATATCAGAATGTTTGAAAGTATCCTGCTGTGCTTTGGCAAGACGGATTCCGTCAACTATTGATGCATGAATCAGCCTGTCAGCTATCATAACATCCTGATCTGTCAGCACTGCTTCAAACACGCCTGCATTTGCGTCAAAACATGACGGAAATAATATTGTGTCTTCAGTTCCTAAAAACTCCGTGAGTTTCTTTTCAAGTTCTTTGTGTGTATCCTGTGTTCCGCAAATAAACCTGACCGACGACATACCATATCCTCTATGGTCAAGCCCTCTGTGTGCCGCCGCAACTACATCGGGATGCGAGGACAACCCCAGATAGTTATTCGCACACATGTTAATTACTCTCTTTTCAGCGCTTCCAATCGGATACTGAACTTCAATTTCAGAATCCTGAGGTGCGCATATCCCCCTTTCTTCCTTGAATAAACCGGCAGTCTTTATTCCGGCAACTTCATCAGAAAGCGCCTTTCTTATTTCTTCTGCATAAGCCATTCTATTACTCCTATAAATTAAAAATTATTATTAATAAAAACGCACACTGATTATACTGAAATTATTATGATTAACACTGATAAAATGTTTAAATTGCAAAACTCTTTTTATCATTTGTAAATACTCTTCTTTTGACTTCTGGTTTCTTTCCAAAATTCAATAATAATCCAACTTCCACATTCGTGGACTTTAAATAGTTTATCAACTGTAGCTCACTTTCCTTTACTAATATTTCTATTGCTTTAATTCCTACTATTATTTTAGATTCTACAAATATATCCGCATAATATTCACCAACAATTGAATTATCATAGTAAACCTTTATAGGGTATTGTGACTCAACTATCAGTCCACTTTTTCTAAATTCAATTTCTAATGATTTCTGATAAATCTTTTCCAAAAACCCAAATCCTAGTGTATTATAAACCTTATAATAACAATTTATAATGTTGTCACTTAATTCGCTATATAAGTAATCCGGATTTATATTATCCATTTTTAATAAAGAATTAAATCAGTAAAAAACAGCTTTGTTTAAGTTCTTTTTCTTCTCTCTGTTCTTAAGCTTAAAAAATAATCAGTAAAAATCATAAGTCAATCAGTAAAATCAGTGTGCCAATCTTTATGTGCAAATCTCTTACTCCACACCCATTTCCTTTAACAGCGCAATAATATTATTCACGCTGTCAAACGCCTCCGGTGTTGCCTTTGCATCAGGTATCGACACATTATACTTTGTTTCTAAAAATACTTTCAAAGATACCATCGAGAACG
>JBHELA010000203.1:0-3022 GCA_041859005.1 Ignavibacteria bacterium | reverse complement strand
CAGGAAAAACAAAATATTAGCACACTGATTTACACTGATTTGTTTATGATTATCGCTGTTTTTCTGAAGTGTGTTTATTATTCTCTAAAGTTATTTGCGGTCTTTAAAGTGAATGCCGTCAGGTATTCAATATCGGTAGCTAGTTAATCGTACATAAGTTGAATGCCGTAGGCATTTAATGTCGGTAGCTGGTTAATTGCACATAAGTTGAATGCCGTCAGGTATTCCATCAATCTTATTTCTCTATCCGTGTTAATCAGTTTAATCCGTGCTTATCTGCGTTCTATTTTTTCTTCTCTCTATCTGTGTGTACCTGTCTGCCATCAGTGTGCTGATTTTTTATTGTATTAACTTACCGCCAAAAGGCGAAAAACTCCTAAGATGAATTTACAATAAACCATTGTTTATCAGCACTATTTTCCAAATTGCCCTTACTTTGTGACAATTTTACACTTAAATTGCCCTTACTTTGTGACAAATTCACACTTAAATTGCCCTTACTTTGTGACATATTCTTATTATATTAAATTAATTAATTATCCAAATATGTTCAAAAGACAAATATTAAATGAATTAGAAAATTGGGCTAATGCAGATAACAGAAAACCGCTTATTCTTCGTGGTGCACGTCAGGTTGGTAAAACTACTGTTGTCAAGGATTTCTCTCACCGGTTTGATGATTACCTTTATTATAATCTGGAACTGAAGGAAGACAGAAATCCTTTTACTGATTTTGAAAATATTTCGAAATTAATCGAGTCAATTTTCTTTCTTAGAAATAAATCTTACAGCAAGGAAAGAAAAACACTTTTGTTTATTGATGAAATTCAGTCCGAACCTAAAGCCGTCAATGTTTTGCGGTACTTTTACGAACTGTATCCCGATTTGTACGTAATTGCAGCAGGTTCAATGCTTGAAACTGTTTTTAATAACAAGTTATCTTATCCTGTTGGCAGGGTCTCGTATTTGGTTTTAAGACCTGCTTCTTTTCCTGAGTTTCTTTCCGCGATGAATGAAGATGCTTCGCTTTTACAGCTTGAAAAAATACCGTTTGAAAATTTTGCTTTTGATAAAGTAATTTCACTTTTTCATACTTATGCTCTGATAGGCGGCATGCCTGAGGTTGTTAGTAATTATGCGCAGTACAGAGATCTTAATGGGTTAAAGGACATATATGAATCTTTGCTCGCTTCTTATATTGATGATGTTGAGAAATATGGTAAGAATGAGCGCCAGACTCAGGTTTTGAGGCATGTAATACGGTCTTCTTTTTCCGGAGCGGGAAGCAGGATTAAATATCAGGGCTTTGGAAATTCTAACTACAGCTCAAGAGATATAAGCGAGGCTTTAAGATCTCTTGAGAATGCTCTTCTTGTTAATGTTGTTTTCCCTGTTACTAGCTCAGTTCTTCCTATGATACCGGATAAAAGAAAATCGCCTCGTCTTCATTTGCTTGATACAGGATTTGTAAATTATTTCCTCGGTATTCAAAAAGAGATTTTTAATACGAAAGATTTAAATTCTGTTTATAGGGGAACAATAATTGAACATCTTGCGGGTCAGGAATTGCTTGCATCTGAATTCAATGCTTTGAGTGCATTAAAATTCTGGGTCAGAGAAAAAAAGTCTTCAGTTGCTGAAATTGATTATATTTATCAGTATGACTCAAAGCTTATTCCTGTTGAGGTAAAATCAGGAGCAGAAGGCAGATTAAGATCAATGCATCTGTTTATGGATATGGTTCCTCATAATATGGCTGTAAGATTTTATTCGGGTAAATCCGAAATTTCTAAAGTCTATACGCCCGAAGGAAAGGAATATTTTATTCTAAATTTACCATACTTCCTGGTGTCACAACTTAATTCTTATTTAAGCTGGTTCGAACATGAGTTGAGAAGGTTATAAGATATTCTTTCTTTCTGAAACCGCCCCTATCATACTATTTTAGTTTATATACGGTATTGGTTAAAGCGTTCTGCGCATCCCGATTTATCGGGACTCTCCCTGTGCGTTCTGTGCATCCCGATTTATCGGGACCCTTACTTTGCGTTCTGCGCATCCCGATTTATCGGGACTCTACCACACTCCTGCACCAAGCTCTACGGTGTAGTTTAAATTTTCTATGAGCGGGAAACCCGTGTTTTTAACACCCAGTCTTAAACCCCAGAAGTCTGTCAGGAAACTTAAAAATTTTAGCGGAGAAAATATTACGTTTGCGCGAAACTTAAGTCCTGTTTCAAGTACAAAGTCTGTTTTCCGCGACGTGTTTCCTGAACCGTCAACGAGATACTTTGATTCTACTCCTGCAGAAAAATACGGGTCCATAAAACGCGATGCAGATGGTGTGATTAAAAGATTATAACCTAAATCACGAAACTTCTCTCCCTGCAGATAAATTCTGTTTACCATCCAGCCGCCGATTAAAGGCGTCTCTACGTTCTTTACTATTAACAGCGGGAATGTAAACGATACACCCCATGCATCGTCATCATACCTTGCGTTTACGGCGAAGGATTTAATCAGTAAATCCGTTTCAATCCATGAAAAGAATTTTTTCGTATCCGTATCTTTTGATACCAACGGCCATTGGTTGGCAGCATAACCCGACATGTCGTGTTCAAGTTTTTTATCCGGAAGTGCCAGAACTGCATTCGGCATTGCCCGCAGTTCGTATATTGCATTATCGGGGGCGTAAACACCGTTAACTTTATATCTTACCCTGAGCGGACTGTCGTCCGGTAAAGGCGGAAAAACACGGTGCTCGGGTTTTCTGTTTTTTGCCATGTAACTTTGAAAGTCAGCCGTGAACAATGAACCTGTTCGTATTATATCCCGAAGTCCCCATGCGTCGTTAGTCCTGACGTTTACGTCATAACCCGGCGTGTAAACTCCGTCTCCGTTAATATCCGTACAGCTCGCATGCTTGCCCTCTTCTACGAGTATATGAAAAGGAAGCTTCAGCTCGGTTGAATGTATATCAAGGTCATATATATTATCATACCAGGGAAGTGCATGAGCTTTT
>JBHELA010000191.1:0-3882 GCA_041859005.1 Ignavibacteria bacterium | reverse complement strand
GGATAAGTTCTGTAAGCATTTTCACATTCCTCTTCAGAGTGGAGATAGTCGTATCTTGAAACTTATGAAAAGAAGATATAACTTACGATTATTCAGTGACTTAGTGGAAAAGCTGAACAGTGAACTGCCCGGTCTTGGTATCGGTGTCGATGTAATTATCGGGTTTCCCGGTGAGACGGATGAGAATTTCAGGAACACCTATGATTTTATTGACGGGCTAAAGGTCAGCTATCTGCATGTGTTTAGCTATTCAGAGCGCAAAAATACTCTGGCTGTAACAATGGATGGCAAGGTTGATGTCAATAAAAGAAAGCAGAGAAGTGAAACTTTAAGAAACCTTTCTGCGAAGAAGAAGTACGACTTTTACACCCGGCATCTGAATACTAAGCAGAAGGTTCTCTTTGAAAACAAAGTCGTTGCTTTTAACGGAGTTGACTTCATTGAGGGCTGGACTGATAATTACATAAGAGTAAGAACAAAGAATGATATTAAACTGCATAACACTATATCGGAAGTTATGCTGACGAATTTAAACGGTATTAAATCCGTAGATAGTCTTAAAATTAACTAACATACTAAATTAAAATACTAAAAAATGAAACTGTTTTTGATTAGACACGCAGAGGCAATCGATTATGAAACCGAATCAGTCCGTACGGACGAGTTAAGATACATCACTCCGAAAGGACGTAAGATTTCTACTACTGTTTTCAAAAGTCTTAAAGATTATCTTATGGACCTCGATAAGGTATTCACAAGTCCTCTGATAAGAGCCGTTCAGACTGCGGAAGTCCTTGCTTCAACTCTTAAGTACAAGCATGATATTGAAATTGCAAACGAACTCCTGCTCAATGGCTCAGTAGCTAAAGTTGCTCAGCTCTTAAAGAGAAACACAGTATTCAATTCAATCGCTCTTGTCGGACATGAACCTCTTATATCTCTTCTGATTGAAGGTCTCTCTGATAAGAAAGAGCCGAATTTTCAGTTCAAGAAATCAGGCGTTTGTTTCATAGAATTTGACGCTGATAAAGGCACAGGTCTGTTCCAGTGGTTTTATGACTACAAGAACTCTCAGTACATAAAATAGCACTATGCATTTGCCTTTGCTTTCACTTAATTCCGTATCCTTTTCATACGGAAACGGTAAAATTATATTAAGCGATGTAAATCTTGACATCAGCAAAGGTAAGTTCTATGCGGTTATCGGCAGGAACGGCTCGGGTAAATCAACACTGGTTAATTTGTTGTCCGGAGTTATCGGTAACTATTCAGGCGAGATTCTTTTTGAGGGAAAGAATGTAAAGACTTTTTCTTCCGGAACACTTGCACGGAAATTATCGTTTATTCCTCAGCAGACTCAGTTCTTCGATGTGAATATTCGCGTCTTTGATTTCCTGTGTCTCGGCAGGTATCCGTATAAATCCTTTACCGATTTCAGGACAAGCGCCGCTGAGAAAGAAATCGTGAACAATGCTCTCGAGATGCTTTCAATCGTAAACCTGAAAGATAAATTTCTGTACGAACTTTCCGGCGGTGAAAAGCAAAAGGTCATACTCGCTCTCGCTTTTGTTCAGCTTGACTGCAGAAACAGTCTGTCTGATAAAATACTGATTGTGGATGAACCGCTTACGTATCTTGACGTTAATTATCAGTACGATATCTTTAACGTTCTTACGAAACTTAACAAGGAAAAGGGATTAACTGTAATGACTGTTATTCATGACCTGAATATAGCTTTGAAATACACCGATGAAACCCTGCTGCTCGAAAGCGGAAAGATTGTATCGTCAGGCAGCACACTCGATATTATTACTCAGGATTCTCTTGAAAAGTATTTTATGATTAGGTCGCAAATACTGAATTTCGAAAACGAATATCACATTAACTTTATACCAAACTAAACTGCTAATGAAAAAGAGCTTTAATAAAATCATTCTGGAAGAAAAGGGTAAAACTAAAAAGCTTATCCTAAACCGTCCCGATAAAAGAAATTCGCTTGACGATGAAATGATAAGCGAACTTACTTACGCAGTTAATACAATATCAGAAGATGATGATACCAAATCTTTAATAATAACAGGGGCAGGCGGTAACTTTTGTTCAGGTCTTTTCCTTGACTATTTGAATAAGATACAGGATTTTGACGTTCTGGAAAACAAGAAAGACTCAAGTAATTATAAAAACCTCTTGCTTGCAATTTATAACTGCAAGAAGCCGACTCTTGCAATGGTTGATGGTTATGCTCTCGCCGGCGGTTGCGGTATTGCGAGTGCTTGCGACCTTATCGTTGCTTCAGATAAAGCTCAGTTTGGATATACCGAAGTAAGAATCGGATTCATTCCTGCTATAGTTATGATTTTTCTCCTGAAGCGTGTGAGCGAAACACATGCTAAGGATTTGCTTCTCACTTCAAGGTTTATCACAGCTCCCGAAGCTCTAAAAATGGGATTTGTAAACTATGTTGTCGATCAGCAAATGCTTGATAGCTACACGAATCAGCTATGTGATTCACTTAACCAGCTGCCGTCAAGTTCTGTGATGCTCACAAAGGAAATGTTTAAGAATATTTCTTCAATGGGTTTTGAAGCGGCTCTTGAGTATGCCGTTGACCTGAACACACTTACACGTATGTCGGAAGATTGCAAGAACGGTATTAAAAAGTTTTTAACTAAAAAGTAATTAATTCATTAACATCAAATATTTAAGAATATGACAGACCCGAAAAAATATAAAGAACTTCAGTATCTGGATAGAAACGAATCCCAGTACGGACCATCACCGAAATGCTATGAGTTCCTTAAGCATGTTACAATAGATGAACTTTCGAACTATTCAAGAGAGTTCTCCAAAGGTATTAAGTCAAGCTTATCAAAGATGATTGCCGATGAATTCGGACTGCCCGAAAGACAGGTGATACTTTCTTACGGCAGCGAAGACCTGCTGAAGCAGATTATTCACTACTATCTCGACAGGAAAGAAAAGATTCTTATTCCCAAAGAAGCATGGTGGTATTACAAGAAAGTTGCTTACGAAGTAGGCGGTTTCAACGTTGAGTATCCTATGGTAAGAAGTGAAGAGGATGGAATTGCAACATTCGCTTATGATGTTGATAAAATGATAGAAATATACGACCGTGAAAAACCAAGAATAGTTCTTATAGCTTCTCCAAACAATCCTACAGGGAACAAAATTTCTAAAACTGATTTGCATCGATTCCTTGATGCCTGCAGAGGTGCTCTCGTTATGATTGACGAAGCTTACTGGGGTTTCGGCTCAACTGAGAATGATTACGTTAAACCTTTCCTTGATGAATTTCCTAACCTCGTCATCTGCAGAACATTTTCAAAGTACTTTGCTCTCGCAGGATGCCGTATAGGTTTTGCTTTCACAGGAAAGAACCTCGAAGAGTTAATGAACTACACGGTCAGATACCTCGGGTATAACAGGATTTCTGAAAAGCTCGGAGAGATTGCTTACAAAGATACTGAATATTATGAGAGAGTTACAAAAATGATGCAGGAAGACAAGGAATACTTCTACAAAGAGTTCGCTAAAATGGAAGGATTTACTCCGTACAAGTCTTATGCAAACTTCATGCTTGTTGATATGCCGCACGATATCAGGAAGGGACTCGATAAATTCCTTAAAGAAAGAAACCTTCTCATTAAATTCCTTGACGAAGAAGCATTTAAAACGGAAACAAGAATCACGCTCGGTACACGCGAACAGAATTATTATCTAATGGATTCAATTAAAGAATATTTAGGAAAGAAATAATGGCCAAGAATAAAGCAGAAGAAAAGAAAACAACACCCAATAAGCCTAACTACATTGTTTATGTGCTCATTGGTGTTGTTGTTATTGTAGCAAGTTATTTCATAT
>JBHELA010000165.1:0-2928 GCA_041859005.1 Ignavibacteria bacterium | reverse complement strand
AAGAGTTAAACCATACATCTTTACCCTCCGGGTTAGTCCACTTCCTGCCTTGTAAATTGAAATGAATTGTTATCTCTGAATCCATCGGGATTCCATCTAACATACTAACTTTATCTTTTAGCAGTTGAAATTTCAGCTCCTGGGGGTACTCTGTATTTGTATCAGCCAAGAGTATAAATTCTTTTTTTTCAAAGCCCGATGTTCCTATGCTTTGAGTACTGAACAGCTTAATTAACTTTCCTGTAATTTGCATTTTGTATTATTAGTTTAATTTAAAAATCTTCTCTATTTGGAAATTCAAGTCCGTACATTTCACCATAAACTTTTACTATTTCATCTATAAGCTCTGCAAACTCATATTTGTTCATAGTGCTTGTTCTCATAAGTCTTGTTCTTACCTCGCCCGTTTTAGTGTTTATTTCCTCTACTGTTTTATTCAAATGCCTTAAAACATCGTCATGAACAGACTCTTTAGAATCGCCTGTAAATTCGGAAATGATTTGAAAATATTTCCACAGTAAAGCGTTTTGCTTCGTTGTTCTATCATCTTTTAAAACTTTTAAAAGGAGTTCCTGACCGTCTTTAAAAACTATATCGGAGTATGTAATATCAAGAACCCCCTTGATGTGAATTGCCTTAATCATTTAAAGGACTGTATTCGGTTTCAAGTGTTGATAAATCAAGATTCTTAACCCAGCTTAATTTATCTGTTTGTTTGTCAATGTCTGCCAATATTGCTTTAACCTGATTAGCTTTAATTGTAAGTTCTTCTGATTTCATTTTTTCAATCGCTTCTGTTGCCGTTGTTCCAAATACTTTATTGACTATTACCGCTTTAAGTTGCTTATCTTCTTTTGAGGTACCGAACCCGTACATTTCAAACATACCTTTTATTTCCGCTGTCTTGATTTCTCTTAATTCTTTTTCCTTATACCATTCGTGATTCTCGGACGGAGCAAGGTTTTCGCTGTTCGTTGTTCCCTTAACCTCGCCTGTTGGTTGTGCCATTAAAAATCTTACGACACTTTCAAAGTCTTTGTATGTCGGATTTATGATGGTTTTACCGTCAATCACACCCGAGCGGTCTTTCATTACTTGGGCTTCCCGGTAAACTTTCAATTCACCTGTTGAACTTATTTCCTGCTGTAATTCCATCCATACGTTAATATCCGGCTCGAAAGGAGTTTCACCCGCTAATTTCATTTTCACGCCTGATTTCACAAACGAACCCTTTTTAGTAATTCTGCCCGATTCATCTTTTGTGTCCTCTTCCTTTTCATATTGAAAACCGCCTCTTCCTGTAAATACGATATTACCCTCTGCACCCACAAACACATCCGAAAATGCTTCCTGCCATGATGGTAAAATTTTACCCCAGTCTTGCAATGTCATAAATTTTATATTACCGTTTTTCTCTCTGTAATCCCTTATGTACTTATACCATACCTTAGTTAAGGTATCAATAAAAAGGAAATCTATTTCACCCTCTTTTAAAAGTTTCATGGCTTCAATAACATCCGCTAACTCGGTTGTATCTTTTACATAGGTTTCAATTCCTGCCGCCCTGAAAATAGGGATTAAGAACCGGGAACCCTTTTCGTTGTCAATTAACAAAATAGGTTTTGCGCATTTGTAATCTTTGTATGCACCGATAATAAACTGGGTTGCTGTGAATGTTTTACCGCTTCCAGCAAATCCCCCAAATGATGCTTTTATGAAGTTATTTTTAGCAACTAACTTTGATGCAAACATATCGAGTTTACTTTTTGCTTTTTCCTCTTGTTTCTTTTGTTCTGCTTTCATAATTTTATTTGTTAAAGGTTAATATTTAATTGTTTTTTAAAGCCCTGTCAAAAGCAGGGTTTTTACATATTTGTTGGTAAATAAATATTTCCCGTCCCATCGCACGTTTCACACATCGCCTTGCAACAATGTTCGTGACAATCGCCACACATTCCATCATCGTTGCTTTCACCGAAATATGTACCTCCGCAACAATCCGATTCATTAAGGTATCCCGTCCCATCGCAATCCGGGCAATCTTCGGGACTGCATACACACTCCCAATGTTCTTTTCCGCATAATCCGCAAGTTGCCATTATATTATTGCCTCCTTGTTTATAGTTATTGGTAATGTTTTGATATGTTCCCTTACAAAACAAATTGCCTTATACATCGCATCAGAGGTAGAAACTACCTTATCAGTATCAGTTAAATCTTCCATTATTAAGACCTTGCCGTCTTTATCTTGTATGCAGAACTGGTTACTATCATATTCCACGCTTATTTTTAGCGGAATATCATTTATTACCATACCGAATGTTTCAGAATCTAATTTGACCTGTATAGTCATATTATATTTTGCCTGTTCTTCGCTCATTTTCCGCTCCGTTTCCCTGCTACAAAAGCGGCGATGGTTGTAATAATGAACACTGCAAGTATTGTTAGTGCTAAAAAATAATTTGTTTGTCCCATGATACTTTCCCTTATTTGTTTACAAAAAGTGTTAATTGATTTTCTTTTATTTTGTATGTTGTTACATTTCGATTAGTGCCTTTATGATAAGTTGTTCCAGTCTCTTCGATTAATCCATCATTCCGCATATTTGTCAATGCACGTCTTACAGAGGTTATAAGCATATTGGTATTAACAGAGATACTCCACGCATCAACAAGACCTATATTAATACAATCTATAACCTGTTCGTTTTGGTCTTTGAACTTTGGTCTTGATTCGATATATGATTCGTACCGGGTTTGAGTTGAATAGTTCATTGTTTCTCATTTGCGATTAACCACTCTTTGATAAAAGTATAAATCATAAATCTGTTTTTACCCTGTGGACTGTTTTCGGGAAATTCTTTATCATTATTCCAAAAATCCGAATCCCATTCCTCGATGGTTCTATCGAAACAGCCAAGTCTAACCC
>JBHELA010000048.1:0-4827 GCA_041859005.1 Ignavibacteria bacterium | reverse complement strand
ATTAGAAACTTATTGCTACTGATATTTCGTCCCTACGGGACTTAGAACATTAGAAACTTATTGCTACTGATATTTCGTCCCTACGGGACTTAGAGCATTAGAAACTTATTGCTACTGATATTTCGTCCCTACGGGACTTTTATAGAGCAAAAGGAAATACATAGTATGAATATTTAACATTGATTATATTTAACAATAAATTTACCGGAAAAAGATTTTATATTTGGTTTATACTATGAAACTCTGGGATAAATATGTTCAATATTATCTTGATAATTTTTCTCCGTCTGACGTTAATAAAGATGCAGGGTTACAGTATTTACGCGATAAACTTTTCATATCTATTCTGCTCATAACACTTCCCATCGGGTTTTTAATGGTTGTATCGGGTATTGTTGCCTCTGTTTTAACAAATCAGATTATAATCGGAACGTATGATGCGATAGCTTTTTTGCTGATTGTATTTCTATTCTTCTACAAAAAGCAGAGTATTAATTCGAAGAAGATACTATATTCAATTAACTTTTACATAGTTGCAGTAATTTTATTTGTGTTTCTTGGAACAAAAGGACCCGCTGTTATCATTTTACTTAGTTGTTCGGTTTTAATCACACTCTATCAAAGCAAAAGAGCCGGGTTAATTACCGTTGCCATAAACACTATCATATTCTTTGTAATGACAGCAATTTTGCCAATAAATTCAATCGACTTTAAATTTTTTCAGGAGTTCCCCGTTGAAAGCTGGTTAGGTGTTAGTGTGAATATGGCTGCCTTTAATGCACTGGTTGTTCTCTCGGTTGCTTTTTTACTGAATCAATTAAACGAATCTTTTCTAAAAGAGAAGACACTTCAGAAACTATTAAAAACAGAAAGTTCACAATTACTAACCGCAAAACAAAGAGCCGAAGAAAGCGACAGATTAAAATCTGCATTCCTTGCTAATATGAGTCACGAAATCCGTACACCAATGAACGGAATCCTTGGGTTTGCCTCTTTGCTGGATGAATCTGATGTTTCAGACGAAGAACAAAAAGAATACATTGGGATTATACAGAAAAGCGGTGCACGCTTATTGAATCTTATTAACGATATTGTTGAGATTTCAAAGATAGAATCCGGGCTTATGAAATTAAACATTAAAAGAACAAACATTAACGAACATATTGATTACATTTACAATATTTTGAAATCAGATGCTCAAAATAAAAATTTAATTCTTACATTTAAAAAAGACCTAAGTGATAATGATGCTGAATATTATACTGATAGCGATAAATTAAACGCGATACTATGTAACCTTGTGAAAAATGCCATTAAATATACAGATAAAGGCTCTATTGAATTCGGTTATAAAATTGAACCCGCAGATACTAAAAGCTCTCATTCATCAATAAAGTTTTTTGTAAAAGATACAGGGATAGGAATTCCTGAAGACAGGCAGAAAGCAATATTTGAAAGATTCATTCAGGCTGATATACATGATATTCAGGCAAGAGAGGGAGTAGGGCTTGGACTCTCAATTGCTAAATCCTACATTGAATTGCTTAACGGTAAAATCTGGGTTGAAAGCGAAATCGGCAAAGGTTCAACTTTCAATTTTACCATCTCATTTAATTCAGAAGCTCCGCTGAACACTGATATTGAAAACATTAATACTGCCGAAGTTATAGAACAGGAGACGAATAAGCCCAACATATTAATCGTTGAAGATGATGCAGCTTCAGAAAAGTACATTAAAACTTTAATAAATAAAGTAAGCAATAAAATATACAATGTCAGTTCCGGGAAAGAAGCTGTTGAATTTTGCAGAAACAGTCCGGACATTAATCTGATCCTTATGGACATCAGAATGCCGGATATTAACGGACACGAGGTCACGAAACGAATCCGTCAGTTTAATAAAGATGTAATCATTGTCGCTCAAACCGCATTCGGACTTGAAGGCGACAGAGAAAAAGCAATCGAAGCCGGCTGCAATGATTACATCTCGAAGCCAATCGATAAAAATCATTTGTTATCTTTAATCAATAAGTACAGCAAGGTTTAAACTGTTTCAAACTAACTATGAATTTCTGCCAACAAGTTCTTCCTGCACAATCTTAAATATTCTATAATTGGCTTTCCAGATGTAAAAAGGACCTCGACCACGATCAAGAATAATATATTACTAAAAGCAAAAGTTCTAAACGGCGAACCCCCGACTTGAATTTTTAGGGGGGGTGAGGGTTACTAAAGGATGTCTTTGTTATTGAAAATCGAATTAAGTATTTTTGAATAGAAATTGAAAATTACTTTTTACTGAAAGATCTGCTTGCTGCTCAAAGATTAGAATATAAACTACTTTTTAATAATAATTCTGATGAGCAAGTAAATTAAATGATAATTATAATTTCAAACAAAGTTCTTGAACCAATGAATGTACTATTTAAAGATGAACCCTCTTATAAATATTTAAATGCTCAAATAAGATAAAATGCCAAAGAAAAGTGATGATGATTTAATAATAAGGCAGTATGAAAAAGCTGCGGCAAATTTCAAAGCTTGATTTTATTTTCGTGATGAAAATAATGAAGATGAAAATGGCAACACATATAAGAAAAGAAGTACTAAGGAAAATTATATTTTATAAAAGGATAACGGTTTTAGAATTGTTTTTTGACTGTGTAAAAATAAAACCTATATCCAAATGAATCCCTTCATCATATTCCTGGCTTTAAGCATCGCAACTCACGCTGTCAGGACTACTTATGAGATTCTGAAACTCAGGAATAAGATTAATCCCGAAAGTAAACCGCTTTTCATTTTCATGTTTTCGAATATGGTTGTACTCTGGATTTCATGGTTCGGTTTGTGCGAAAATGACCCGTATGCCGTTTCATTAAATCCCGTATTCACATATTCCGGCGCAGTTCTCGTGATCTTTGGCGCGGCTCTGTTTCTCATCTCACTTGTCAAAGTTAAAAAGTTAGAGAACTATCACGGCGCGCTGATAACGGACGGAATTTATAAATTTCTCAGACATCCAATGTATTTATCTTTCATATTACTGCTCGCAGGAGGCTTGCTTTTTTACGGGTCTGTTTTTGGATTAATTCTCGCAGTATTTGATACGGCTAATATTCTTTATTGGAGAAGAATAGAGGAGATTCATTTGATGAAAGAATTCCCGGAGTATGAGGAATACAGAAGACGGACTTATTTTTAAATCAATATTGTATAAACTATTACAAAATTTATGAGTGAAGATAAAAACAGAGTTTGCCCCGTTGAATTGGCCGGGAGCCTCGATAATTCCTTCAGGAGATTTTTGCAAAACCCCCGCAGACTTTTAAAACCGTATATAAAAAATGATATGACGGTTCTCGATTTAGGATGCGGACCGGGATTCTTTTCTATTGAGATTGCTAAGATGCTTGGTAAAAAGGGAGAAGTTATTGCGGCAGATTTACAGGAGGGGATGCTTGATAAAGTATATAATAAAATCAAAGGGACGGATTTGGAACAAAGGATAAAATTACATAAATGCCTGAACGGCGGGATTGGCGTTACAGAAAAAGTAGATTTTATTCTTGCTTTTTATATGATTCACGAGGTGCCTGATAAGAATAAGTTATTCGAAGAGCTGAAACTAATTCTAAAACCGGACGGAAAAATGCTAATAGTTGAACCGATGTTTCATGTTACCAAAAAAGCGTTCAATAATATGGTTAATAATTTAAAAAGTATCGGGTTTGCGGTCATTGACTCGCCCAAATTATTTTTTAGCAGGTCGGTTCTGTTGACGAATAAAGATTAGTAATGTCAATAATTGATGACAGTTAAAAGCACAAATCCCAAGCATTAAATTAAGGAAAGAAGGAACTTGTGGTTGTTAAATCAAGGAAAAACGAACGCGGATTACACGGATAAGGCGGATTATCGCGGATATAGCATCATTGGTTCAAAAACGGAAGCAGAACAAGTACGCAAACTGCAAGATTACGTTACTAAAAACTCAATTCTTAGATTTTGATAAATCATATTTAGTCAAGTTACATAGAAGCTCCGTGAGGTAAGAACTGCGCATTATGCAGTACATGGTTTGCACAATAAATTACCGCCCGAGAATAAAAGGGAAAATCCCGCATTGCACGGGCTTCCCGGAGAGGAAAAAATATTACATGAAAAGATTATATATGTTTATCAGTGAAAATAAACTCCTCTGTTCGCTTGGGTTTTTATATTTTCTGATAGTTTATGCGTCATCATTTATTGCGGGTTCTGGATATGTTCTCGTGCATATTTACCGGATTATTTTTCCGTTCAAAGTGGTAATTGGAGATTATAAGGTGCCAACCTTTGCAAGCATAGTATTTCTTGTTTTGGCAATTATATTGTGCATCGGTCTCTGGAAAGAGTCAAAAGCAAAATAAGTGATATGAAGCAAAATTGAATGACTTTTAATAATGGTTTATGATAAATTGCAAGAATGAGATCCCCGCTCAAGAAACGCTTCGCGAGTGTGGACGCGGGAATGATCCACCAAAAAGAAGGCGGACGTCCTCCCAATAAGATGGCGGATCTTCGACAAAGAACGCGCAAGTATTGTGGCACATCGGAACCCTCCTTTGTATGACCCCGCTTCATCTTCTCAAATGCCCCCACATCCAATCCAAAAACACGATATAAGCTAATATTCAAGGGTTTGGTAAGTTGTTATTTGGGTTAATAATCTACTATATTTCTTTGATATTTGTAAAGGATTTCAGTAATTTTTATAAAGATATTAAAAGGATGGAAACAAAATTAGAACGGGTACTGACGGGCTCGCATAAAGAGGAAATGATT
>JBHELA010000442.1:0-18150 GCA_041859005.1 Ignavibacteria bacterium | reverse complement strand
GATGAGTTCAAGAAACTCGGACTAAAACCGATTGGAGACGAAGGATACTTTCAGAACTTTAATGTTGAGTACAACGAAATAATTGCACCCTGCAAATTTGCAATGGTGAATAAAGAAGGCTCACTTATTAATTATAAACTGGGTGACGATTTTGTCTGCCGAGGGTTTACAGGTTCGGGCAATATAAATGCTGAGGTAGTATTCGTGGGATACGGATTTTCAGAAAAGACATACGACTTTGATGAGTATGAAAATACAGATGTAAAGGGAAAGATTGCAATAATGTTTAAACAAACTCCAAACTGGAAGCATGGGGAAAACAATTGGAATCAGTCGTTAAGGTACAGGGCAAAGATTGCTCAGGATAATGGGGCGTTAGGTATAATATTCGTTTCAAAGCCAAATGACAGGTATCCCCAGAAACCTATAGGCAGTGTCATGGATGGAGAGGGTGACCATCTTGAAAATTTCCCTATGATACACGCTGACATTACTGTAATAGACCAGTTACTTGCAGAATCGGGAAAGAATTTAAAAGACATTCAGACACAAATTGATGAAAGCAAAAAGCCTGTATCTATCTTAACAAATCAGAAAGTACACCTTGAAGTGAATGCAAAATACGATAAAGCGAGAAGGACTATGAACGTGGCCGGTCTTCTCGAAGGCAGCGATAATAAACTTAAGAACGAATATTTAGTAATCGGAGCACATCTTGATCATACAGGCGGTCAGGCGGGTGAAATATACTTCCCCGGAGCAAACGATAACGCATCGGGCTCTGCAACTGTGCTTGAAATAGCAAGAGCATTTGTGGAATCGGGAGTAAAACCAAAAAGGTCAATACTGTTCATTCTGTTTTCAAATGAAGAATCGGGATTGAATGGAGCAAGTTATTATGCTAATAATCCATTAGTACCTATGGAAAACACTGTGGCTATGTTTAATAACGACTGTATAGGTCACGGGGATAGCATTCAGATTGGTAACGGTAAAAGCGCTCCGATACTCTGGCAGATAACGAATTCAATAGATTCGGTGAATTCAAACACCATGATACCGAGGACCTGGAATGGCGGCGGAGCTGATGCGGAGCCGTTTCACAAGAAAGGGATACCATGCCTGTACTTTGTATCATATTTTAGTTACACACATCTTCATTTACAGAGCGATAAACCCGAGACTTTGAACGCTGCGGTATTTGAGAATATTAGCAGGCTCGGTTATATGACTGCATATGAGGTGGCGATGGGTAATTACGGCAAAGAAACAGTAATAAATTAGAATAGCTTTACTATTTAATATTTAGTTATATCTTTTTATCTTAACAATTAACATAAATTTAAAAACATATAAAATAAACTGGAGAAAAAATGAAAAAGATCTTTACAATCCTGTTATTATTAGTAACAGTATCAGCTTTTGCACAGACAGCACAATGGACTTTCGTTAGTTATTTACCGGCACCTAATCCACCTGTAAATTCTATCACTGTACCAAATGCAAATACTGTATGGGTTGTTTGCGATGCTTCGGGCGGAGCGGCAAGAGTATATAAATCTACAAACGGCGGTGTTAACTGGCTGTTAAGAAACGGCGGTTTGCCAGCAGTTAACGGTTATGGAATATTTGCTTTTGATACTACTACTGCCATAGTTGGAAACACAAACGGTTCACTTTACAAAACCACTAACGGTGGATTTAACTGGACGAATGTTCTTACAGTTACAAATTCATTTAGCAATGGTGTTCACATGTTTAATGCAAATTATGGAATCTATTCAGGTGACCCAACAGGTAATGGAGCTCCTTACCAGTTCAGAATTACTACTGACGGCGGAAATACATGGAATCTTGCACCAACAGCACCTATTGCATCAAATGAATTCGGAGTTATAAATGCATGGGACTGGACAGATTCATCACATATTTGGATTGGTTCAGCTAACACAATAGCAAGTGCACCTAATGCCAAGGTTTATAGAACGTCGACAGGGTATTACGGTACATGGTCAAACGCAGTTGTTACAGGTACGGGTGGTTCAACAGGATGTTATTATCAGGCAGTAGGTTTTATCAATGCAACCAGCGGAATGGTTGGTTCAAGCGGCGGTGATTTAAGAAAAACAACTGACGGCGGTGTTACTTTCACAAATGTAACAACAACTCCATGGACTGCGGGATCAGTTGCAGTAATAAACATGAATGCATTAAAAGACGGTTCAAACACCATCAGAGTTTCAGTTGCAGGTGATACAACAAGAATGTTCAAAACGACAAACCTTGGAACAACATGGGTAAGAGAACCATTGCCGGCAGAAGCTACAGTAGGTCAGATCCAGCATGTTCAGTTCCTTTCAGCCAACGTTGGCTTTGCAGGTCTTGGAGCAACGGGTGGTATAGGCGGATTTATAAAATATTCAATCCCGACAGGAATCACACCTATTAACAGCAATATACCTGCAGAATTCAGTCTGTCACAGAACTATCCAAATCCATTCAATCCTTCAACGATGATAAAGTTTTCGTTGCCGAAATCAGGGAACGTTACTTTGAAAGTTTACAATACAATCGGTAAAGAAGTTGAAACACTTATTAGTGAAGATATGAGTGCAGGAACTTATGAGGTGACGTTTGATGCTTCAAAGCTCAACAGCGGAATGTATTTCTACAGACTAAACACAAACGGATTCTCGGAAACTAAGAGAATGATGCTTGTTAAATAAATTATCTTTTAAATAATTCTATAATTTTTACGGAGGGGCATCTTTTTAAGGTGCCCCTTTATTTAAACACAAAATTATGAACAACACAAAATATTTAGCAATTGGAATACTGTTGTTATCATTATCAGTGATGGGTTTTAATGATGCATACATGCCAAAATACAAGATGGTTAATGATGTAGTGATAAAGCGGAATGATGGAGCACTGTACATGAAGGGCATGATAAACATTAAGTTCAAGAATAATATCAGCGGGTTTTCTACAAAAGCGTTTAATATAGATAAATTGGATAAATCACTTGCTGAAATATCGGTAACAAAGCTTGAGCAGCGTCATCCTCTAAATCCTGTAACTGCAAAAAGGATGATTGGCGATGAAGAGCTTGCAAAGGTGTTTGCTGTTTATTACACAGGCACGCTGGATCCGACAGAAGCATCGATAAAGATACTTGAAGAGAACAGGGATTTAATTGAATGGGCAGAACCGGATCTTGTTTATGAAGCGGATTTTATTCCTAATGATCCTAATGCAGCCAGTCAATATCATTTATCCAGAATAGCTGCTTACACTGCGTGGGATATATCGCAGGGGGATACGAACGTTGTAATCGGGATAGTGGATTCGGGCAGTGACCTTGACCATCCAGATCTTGCGGCAAATATTAAGTACAATTATGCTGAGATACCAAATGACATGATAGATAACGACGGGAACGGATATATTGATGACTGGCGCGGCTGGGATTTTGCGGGACCGAATTATTTATCGCTATCAGAAGACAACAATCCTAACATTGTTTCTTCATACTGCGAGCACGGGTCTCACGTTTCAGGATGCGCATCGCAAGTCACGAATAACGGTGTTCACGGAGCGGGCATTGGATTTAAGTGCAAACTTCTTATCAGCAAGCACGGTGCGGATAACGATAATACCGGCAGTGGATATTCTTATGTTTACAACACGAACGCAGGACTTACATACTGCTATCAGAACGGAGCTAAAGTTATGAACTGCAGTTTCGGAGGTACAACACCAGCCTCATACACACAGCTTGTGATTAACAGCGCATGGGCAAACGGGGTTGTAACTGTTGCCTCTGCGGGCAATGAAGGCTCGAATGCGCCGAGGTATCCTGCGTCGTATCAGAATGTAATATCAGTTGCTTCAACAACATCATCTGATACAAAGTCATGGTTCTCAAACTATCATACGACTGTAGATGTCTGCGCACCGGGTTCAAGCATACTAAGTACTTTGTATAACAATAATTATGCAGTGTTTGACGGTACGTCGATGTCGGCTCCTATTGTTTCAGGGACGGTTGCGCTTATACGATCGAAGTTTCCTGAATACACACCTGCACAGGTTGTAACAAGGCTGCTGACAGGGTGCGACAGTATTTATAATATAAATCCCGGATATGTCGGATTGCTTGGTGCGGGAAGAATCAATGCGTTCAAATCATTACAACCATTGACCTCGATAGCACAAAACGGATTAGAAGTACCTTCAGCATTCAGGCTTGAGCAGAACTATCCAAATCCTTTTAACCCAAGCACAAAGATCAATTTCTCTCTGCCTAAGTTGGGAGTTGTAAAACTTACGATTTATGATTCAAAAGGAAGCGAGGTGGAAACACTAGTTAACGAAAGCAAACAGGCGGGTAATTACACAGTCAGTTTTAATGCATCAATGCTTTCGAGCGGGATGTATTTTTATAAAATGACGGCAAACGGCTATTCTGAGGTTAAAAAAATGATGCTCATTAAATAAATTTTCACTACTGTTACCCTGTTTACAAAAAACAGGGTAACACTATAATATAAAGATTACAATTCTTCAAACATTCAAAAGAGATAAATCAAGGTTAATAAAGGTTAGAACCAGCTATTGCTGTCTAATGGGTACAGCTAATCTGATACTGGTTCAGGTTAAGTTTAGACGTTAGATAAAAGTATGAATAACGTTAGAGAAGTGTTGGATTAGCGTTTGAAGGATAGATTATTAGCTGTTATTACAGGATGTTAATTAAAGGTGTTTAGTTTGTTATTGCTCATAAAGCTTGATTTTTGCATGTAATTGAGTAATTTATTTATTCATGTTTAAATGAAACATGGGAAAAGAACAATAAATTTCTTCAAAATAATGTAATAATTACATTAAATAAAGAAAAGGGTAAAGTTTTAAGAACGATTCCGAAAATGTGTTTTGGAACACGGGAGAAGAGAAAGAAAACAGCTATTATGATTTTCATTAATAAATCAATTGGAAATTGGGATGAAAATATTTATTATTGTACTTAAACTATTTAGAAATTAAAAATTAACAGATGAAACCTTTTATTGCGATAGTAATAATTATTAACACTGTATTTTTTGGAGCGATGGCTTATTATTCAAAGCTAACTTATGAGCTTACAGAAGTACAGACAATCGTTGTAAAGGCGGGAATGGATTCAACAAATATCCGTTTACGTCAGATAAACACGGCGCTGGACGACAAGCTTTTCGGGATAATGCACAACATAGCAAATCCGAATACCGGTAAATAGTTAAAAACATACGAAATCTTAAAGAATGTGTTACTCTGTTTATAAACGCAGGGTAACACATAGGTTTACACAAACAGCCAATCTTTTCTGACAAGCCGTTTATTGCAAATACTCTTTTTTTTCAATTGAATATCTTGATTATTTTGTGTATTTTACACAAATTAATTTCTTATAGATGGCTAAAGGGTACAACGTTCTTTTCGTTACCAGTGAGGTATTACCATATTCCAAAACTGGGGGTTTGGCAGATATATCAAATTCATTACCACAGGCGATGAATTCCTTAGGGAATGAAGTCAGAATCATAACTCCGAAATACGGTCCGCTCGATGAAAGGCGCCTGCAGATTCACGAGATTAAAAGACTCAAGGACCTTAGCATGTCGATGAACGACAGAAATTACAAGTTTAGCATCAAGTCTTCATTCATCCACGGAAAAAACACTAAAGCCCAGATGTACCTTCTGGAAAATAACGACTTTTTTAAGAACAAGGGCATTTATCTTAACAGCCGCACGAAAAGAGACTTTGATAATAACGATGACAGGTTTCTTTTCTTCTGCAAGACTGTCATAGAGATTCTTGAAGTATTACAATGGAAACCCGACGTGATTCACTGTAATGACTGGCAGACGGCGCTTATACCCGCTTTGCTGAAAACAGTCTATAAGGATAATGAACACACTAAAGGAATAAAAACAGCGTTAACAGTTCACAATCTTGGCTATCAGGGTGATTTTCCTTATTCAACTTTTGAGAAAACAGGATTATCTGAAGAAGTTTATAAAGAGGTAGGATTTGAAAAGGGACGCTTTAATTTTCTGAAGGCAGGTTTGCATTACGCCGATAAGATTACAACTGTTTCGGAAAAATATGCTGAAGAAATAAGAACTGACAAGGAATTCTCATTTGGTCTGGAGGATGTTCTCAACAAGAGAAAGAAAGATATTTCAGGGATACTCAACGGTATTGACAGGGTAACATGGCATCCTACATTCGATAAGATAATTACTTACAGATATACATCTCAGGAAATTCCCTTAAAGTGGGAAAACAAAAGAGAACTCCTACACAGGTTTAAGCTGGAGATGAAAGAGGATGTTCCTCTTATTGGTTTTATCAGCAGGCTTGTTGAATCTAAAGGATTTGAACTTATGAAGAAAATCCTTCCTGCTCTTATGAAAGAAGATATACAGCTGATAATACTTGGTACAGGCGAAGAAGAATACCACAAATTCCTTATGCAGGCAAAGAAAAAATATCCGAATAAGTTAATTATTGCTCTTGATTTCGACGAAGAACTTGCCCATCATATTCAGGCAGGTGCGGACATGATACTGACTCCTTCAAAGTATGAACCATGCGGGTTAACGCATTTATACAGTTTAACTTACGGAACAATTCCTATAGCAAGGAATACGGGCGGGTTATCAGATACGATAACAGATTACAAGAAGCCGAACGGAAACGGATTCCTTTTCAACAAGTTTGATGCAAACGAATTTCTTAAATCCATACAGACTGCAATTGGCGTTTACAGGAAAAGCAGACCGAAATGGAATCAGATGATAAGAAGCGCAATGGGTCTGGACTTTTCATGGAAAGTATCTGCTGCGAAATACATGCACATGTATAAGAGTTTAATTTCCTCGAAATAGACTTTAAATACTGCTTTCATGAATAAGGCTGTTTTTCTTGACAGAGACGGGACTCTGAACTATGATGTCGGTTATCTTTCAAAACTTGATAACATATACATCTTTGAGGGAGTAGTCGATTCGCTGAAGCGGCTAAAGGATTCCGGTTATCTTAATATAATTATCACAAACCAATCCGGAATAGCACGCGGGTATTTAAGCCTTTCAAACTTAAAAACCATCCACGAAAAATTTCTTAATATACTTTCATACGACGGAGTATGCTTAATTGACGATGTATTCTTTTCGCCTTATCATATAGATGGAGTGATTGAAGAATACACAAAAGAGAGCGATTGCAGAAAGCCGGGAACCGGAATGATAGAAAAAGCCGTGAAGAAACATGATGTTGATCTATCAAAATCGTACTTCATTGGTGACTCTCTTGTCGATATGCAATGTGCGCGGAATGCAGGATTGAAGAAGATACTTGTAAAGACAGGTTACGGCATAAAAGCTATGAACGAATGCAGTAAGCTGGGCGTAGAGATTGATTTTATATCGGCAAATTTTTCAGAAGCGGTATCGTACATCTTGAAACAGGATAAATAGGTAAATATCCGGTTATAAAAGTCATGTCAAAGTCTCTACAAATTAACAATTGATTATACTATCTTATCTGTTTAATATTAATATTTTACGTCAAAATTTGGGAAAAACAGCAAATTTATTCAATAAAATTATAACATTAGTTATAGTTGCCACAAGTCTGACAGCAATACAGTCATGCGAGAATAATCCGAATGATTTGGGGCTCGAGTTTATAGTATCAGATACGCTAAACACAAAACTTCTGGATTCAAACAAGGATTCAATACTTATAACAAACAACAACTTCAAGAAGTATGTGAACACTTTTCCATCTCCGTATATGCTTGTTGGTTCGTATCAACAAAATGGAGCAACTTACACGTCAAAATCATTTATCAGAACTCTGGGAGTTTCAGATTCATACGCAGGAGCTACGGTACTTTCGGCGAGAATCAAGATAAATTATGCTTCTTATGATTACAGAGATTCTACAGGAACAGTAGGTTTTAATTTATATCAGCTTCTTAACCAGTATAATTTTACAACGATAACTAAGGACAGCATTTCTGATGCAAGCATTGGAACGACGGTACTTGGTTCTTACAACGGAACAGTAGCAGATACGAATTCGATATACATACCATTTGATCTTGTAACTGCAAAGAACTGGCTTGAATACGCTGCTGATACGAATTTCGCTCAGAAGAATTACGGATTAGCATTAGTTCCTAATGCAAGTTCAAACACAATAAAAGGGTTTGGCGGATATTTCAACGGTGCATCTAACTTAACGCCGCAAGTGATAATAGTCGCTAACAAGAATAATGTAACGGATACGTTATCGTATCCACTGGAAACTATTTCCTTTCCTGACGTAATGAATCCTTACTTTCCGGTTGACAGAATTGTAGTACAGAACGGAATTAGTTTTAACAGCATAATAAATTTCAATCTTGCTAAACTTCCTTCGAGAGTTATTGTTAACGATGCATATCTAAGGCTTAAAATTGATTTACCGAATTCATCATTGAGTTCTAAATCATCGAAAACGATGCAGTTCTCTATGATGACTGATACAGCCGCAAAGACGAATGACGGTACCGCATACGAGACGCTTTTGGAAGATTCGATGACGGTTTCGATTCATCTTACGCCTTATTTCCAGAAATGGAATTACGGAACAGCGGTGAATTACGGTGTACTGCTGAGAAATGTATATAACGTACTGAATCTTGACAGATTTATTTTCTATGGACCGGGTGTTCAGGATACGACCTTAAGACCCAAGTTATTAATCAGATATACACCGAGGGGATAAGATGATGAAAAAGGCAAAGATTATAATAGCAGTTATATTAGTATTTACGGCAGTGAACCTGCTAAAAGCTCAGGAAGAATTCAGTATGGGGTCTTTGTATTCTGCATACGGCGTGGGATTGATGCGATACTCGGCAAGCCACAGAACAGACGCGATGGGAATACAGGGGATAGGATTGTTGGGGAATTACATAAACAACCTGAATCCCGCATCAAACACATACTTAAGAAATACGCTTGTGACTTTAGGCGTATCGGGGCTTTTGCTGAAGACAGCAAACGAAACGAAATCTGTAACAATGTCGGATGCAAACGTAACGGGATTTAATCTCGGCATACCTGTATGGAATAATTACGGATTGGTTTTATTGTTTGGGTTTAATCCTATGTCAGCCGTACAATATAAGATTACAGGAGTAGTTAATCAGAGCGGAACAACTTTCACAGAAACGTTTGCAGGGCTCGGAGGACTTTCAAGGATAAACTTTGGTGCGGCGGGAAAGCCTTTCAGGTTTTTAAGTCTTGGTGCTGATTTTAATTATGCCTTCGGAAACGTAAAGGAACTCTCGTTTTTTAATTTCAATACATCGACTACTATAAACACTTATATAAGAACTGAAAACGACCTGAAAGGAAGTTACTTCAAGGGTGGTGCAGTTCTTGAGCTCGGCTATGTATTCCCGAAAAGTGTTATATTCGATAATCTTAACCTTGGTTTTTACTACCAGACAAATTATAAACTTTCTTCATACGTTGATAAGATAAGTTTATCAACGCTTGGTTTTGATACGACGAATTCAAGGTATCCTGATGTTGAAATGCCTGAGAGTTATGGTTTCGGAATATCGAAGAAGATAGGCAGGCAGCTTATTCTTTCATCGGACATTATGTTTCAGAAATACAGTAAGTTTAAATCGACCTCACTGCTTCCCGGAGACTATGCGGATAATTACAGAATCGGTGCAGGGTTTGAAATACTGCCGAATCCTGAATCCGATAAAACATTCTGGGAGAGTTTATATTACAGGGGCGGTTTCTCCTATGACAATTCCATAATGAAGATTAACAACGAACAAGTTAATAACTACTCTGTAAGTCTTGGTGTTGCAGTACCACTTAACAATGAGGCTGCGATTGATTTCGATGTTACAGCGGGAACGCGCGGCAGAACAGATATCGGATTAGTAAAGGACAATTATATAAAGTTTAATCTCGGACTTAATTTCGGAGAGTTCTGGTTCTTAAGGTCAACGAGAGAAGATTTATAATTTTAATATAGAAATGAAAATAGTTATAGGCTCTGATCACAGAGGATATCCGCTCAAAGAGCAGATTAAGAAATATTTTGACAACAGCAAAATCGAATACAAAGATGTGGGGACGACTTCAACTGAAAGTGTTGACTATCCTGACTACGCAAAACTTGCCGCAGAAGCCATCAATAATGATAAGTATGACTACGGCGTATTAATATGTGGCAGCGGAATCGGTGTATCGATTGCAGCGAACAAGGTGAAAGGACTTAGAGCTGTAAATGCAAACAATAACAACCTGGCTGAGATGGCAAGAAAGCACAACAATGCCAATGTTATTTGTTTTGGTTCTGACTTTATTGATTATGAAAAGGCGGTAAGATTTTTTGAGATATTTATTAACACCCGGTTTGAGGGCGGAGAGCGGCATGAGCGCAGGCTCAGTAAATTAGAAAACAATTAAAATTTATTTATATGGACTACTTAAAGAATAAAGACCCTAAGATTTTTGAAGTAATTGAAAATGAAACAAATCGTCAGGCACAGAAGCTTGAAATGATTGCCTCTGAAAACTTTACATCAGAAGCAGTAATGGAGGCTATTGGTTCAACACTTACAAACAAATACGCCGAAGGATATCCGGGTAATAGATATTACGGAGGATGCGAGTACGTTGATGTAGCCGAAAATCTCGCAAGAGACAGGGCTAAAGAACTGTTCGGCGCTGAATATGCGAACGTGCAGCCCCATTCAGGAAGTACTGCAAACATGGCAGTTTATTTTACGTTCCTGAAACCGGGTGATAAAGTTATGGGTATGGACCTTTCACACGGCGGACATTTAACGCACGGGTCGCTTGTTAATTTTTCAGGACAGCTTTATAATTTTGTTCCTTACGGAATAAATCCTGAAACAGAAATGCTTGATTATGATTTAGTGATGGATGCTGTGATTAAAGAGAGACCGAAAATGATTACAGTTGGTGCGAGTGCATACTCGAGAAATATAGATTACAAGAAGTTCAGGGAAATAGCGGATAAAGTAGGTGCATTCCTTTTTGCCGATATAGCTCATCCTGCAGGATTGATTGCTAAGAAACTACTTAACGACCCTATTCCATACTGCCATGTTGTTGCAACAACAACACACAAGACCCTTAGAGGTCCGAGAGGTGGGATGATACTAATAGGAAAAGATTATGAAAATCCTTTCGGCAAGGTAGCACCAAAATCGGGAAGAGTAAGGAAAATGTCAGAACTTGTTGACTCAATGGTTATGCCGGGAGTACAGGGCGGACCTTTAATGCACGTAATTGCTGCAAAGGCAGTCGCATTCCTTGAAGCTTTACAGCCTGAATTCCTTGAATATGCTAAGCAAGTTATTAAAAATGCTAAGGCACTTGCTGATAAACTTGTAGCACTTGACTTCAAGATTATTTCAGGAGGAACGGATAACCATCTTATGCTTGTTGATTTAAGGAACAAGAATATAACCGGAAAAGCAGCACAGGAAGCACTTGACGAGGTAAGCATTACCTGCAACAAGAACTCTGTACCTTTTGATGATAAGAGTCCTCTTATCACGAGCGGTATCAGGCTTGGAACACCCGCTCTTACAACAAGAGGAATGAATGAAGCAGACATGGAGGTAATAGCTGAATTGATCAACAGGACGGTTATGAATCCGAAAGATGATAAAATTAAATCAGAAGTAAGAGAAGCAGTGGCAGCGCTATCGTCCCGTTATCCGCTTTATGGCAGGAAATAGTGACATGGGTTTTCTCGACCATCTTGAAGAATTAAGATGGCGTTTAATAAAAGCTCTAATCGGGGTTATAGTTGGTGCAATTTTAACAGGTATATTCATCGACTGGATTATGAATAACATACTGTTTGCACCTGCAACAAAAACCATACCTCCATTATCCATAATAAACCTGAGACCTTACGGACAGTTTCTGATTTACATGGAAGTAATTTTTATCGGAGGTGCAGTTATCAGTGTACCTAACATTGTTTACCAGATATGGAAGTTTATAGAACCTGCTCTAAAACCTAATGAAAGAAGGTATGTGACAGCCGTTGTAATGTTTACATCAGTATGCTTTTTAGGCGGAGTAGTATTTTCATATTATCTTATGCTGCCTGCGGCACTTGGATTCTTTGCAAATTTTGGTTCGACAATAATTGAGAACAAGATATCTGCTGATGAGTATATGAGTTTTGTTCTTTCGATGGTATTAGCAGCGGGGATAGTTTTTGAACTTCCGATGCTTTCGTTCTTTCTTTCAAAGATAGGTATATTAAAACCTGAATTTATGAGGAAATACAGAAAGCATGCAATTGTAGCAATACTCCTGCTTGCGGCTATAGTAACGCCGGGACCTGATATTACAAGCCAGCTCATGCTCGGGATACCATTATTATTCTTGTATGAAATTAGTATTTTAATTTGTAAATATTCTCAAAAGAAAACGACGTGAATTTAAATAAAATAACATCGCCGATTAAGAGTGAGCTTGGAGAGTTTCAGAAAATATTTTCGGGTGCGCTTAAGTCAAACGTAGCACTTGTTGACCTTATAACGAAATATATTTTAAAGCAGAAGGGGAAAAAAGTAAGGCCGATACTTGTGCTTCTATCGGCAAAACTTTGCGGTAAGATATCCTCAAGAACGTACGTGGCTGCAACGCTTGTTGAATTGCTTCACACAGCCACCCTTATTCACGACGATGTTGTTGATGATGCTAAAACACGAAGGGGAATTGCTTCAATAAACGCTGTCTGGAAAAACAAGGCATCAGTATTAATGGGTGATTTTCTTCTTTCAAAAGGATTACTTGTATCACTGGATAACAACGAGCCTGATTTTCTTAAAGCAACTTCCGAAGCCGTAAGAAGAATGTCGGAAGGTGAACTTCTTCAGATACAGAAAGCACGCAACTTTGACGCGACAGAAGAAACATATTTCAGAGTTATATCAGATAAGACAGCATCACTGATAAAAACATGCTGTAAGATAGGCGCTATGAGCTCGACGAACGATAAGGATAAAATTGAAAGCATGGCATCGTACGGCGAAAACCTTGGTATAGCTTTTCAGCTGCGTGATGACCTACTTGATTATACAGGAAGAAAAAAGCTGCTCGGTAAGGCAACCGGAAATGATTTAAAAGAAAAGAAGTTTACATTACCTCTGCTTACAGCATTGAAGAATGCACCTACGAAGAATTCAAAAGAAATAATGAAACTGATAAAGAGCGAATCCCATAAAAAATTTGATTCGGTTTATTATTTCGTCGAGGAATATGGCGGTATTGAATACACACAGAAAAAGATTTCGGAATATGCAGAACAGGCTCTTGCTTCAATAAAAGGCTTTGCGAACAATGAGCCAAAGGAGTCTCTCACCGAGCTTGTAGCTTTTGTTTCAACAAGAGAATATTGATTTACGTACATTTGTAAAGAGTCAAGAGCTGACAGAGCGTTTATAAATACAGTAATAGATAGTTTTATTTCAATATTATTTTATGATAATTTATCGTATAGAAGAAATTATTAATTTGAAATGGCAAAAAAAGCTTTAATAGTAGGGATATCAGGACAGGACGGTTCATACCTTGCCCGGCTCTTGCTGGAAAAAGGATTTGAAGTATATGGTTCTTCACGCGATGCGGAGGTGACTTCCTTTTCCGGATTAAAGAAACTTGGGATTTATGAAAAGGTAAAGCTGGTATCCATGTCACTTATTGATTTCAGGAGTACAATGCAGGTGATGTTAGACCTGAAACCAGATTACATATTCAATTTAGCGGGACAGTCGTCAGTCGGCCTTTCATTTATGCAGCCGGTCGAAACATTAGAAAGTATAAGTTTCGGCACGCTTAATATTCTTGAAGTCATTCGGTTTCATAAGCTTAACGTAAAATTCTATAATGCCAGTTCGAGTGAGTGTTTTGGAAATATTAAAGGCGACTCTGCCGATGAATTGACCCCCTTTCATCCATCGAGTCCTTATGCTGTGGCAAAATCAGCCGCATACTGGCAGGTTGCAAACTACAGGAGTGCATACAATCTTTTTTCGTGTTCGGGTATTTTATTCAATCATGAATCTCCGCTAAGACATGAAAGATTTGTTACTAAAAAGATTATTAAAGCTGCTTGCAGAATATCAAAAGGCTCGGATGAAAAACTTAAACTCGGAAATATCTCAATAGCTCGTGACTGGGGTTGGGCACCGGATTTTGTTCAAGCAATGTTTAAGATACTGGAAAATGATAAACCGGAGGACTTTGTTATTGCAACAGGCAAAGCTATTACTCTCGAAGAGTTTGTAAGAATATCTTTCGAACAATTGAATCTGGATTATAGAAAATATATTCAAATTGATGAAAGTTTGTTCAGGCCGGATGAATTAATGTACATAAAAGGCAATCCCGGTAAGGCTTTAAAAATTCTCGGATGGAAACCAACATATTATGTTGAGGATGTAATAAAGAATATGATCGAAGATGAACTTAATAGCAGTGCCGATTGAATATCAGGAAAAATATCTTACGCATATATTCGCTCTTGAAGTTCTTAAATCTTAACCCGCGCATTATACATGATCAAGTTCATTAAATATCATCTTCCGCTTATACTTTTTCTTGTGTTCATATTTGTTATGTCCTCGCTGCCGGGAGAATCAATATCAGATATATCTTTTGAAGTCAGCGATAAGATCCTACATGCGGGAGCATACTTCGTCTTATACTTTCTTTTTCATCATTCGTTAAGCAATCAGGAAAAATTCCAGTTTATTAAGGAAAATGCTTTCTTATTTGCTTTTCTATTTACGGTTCTGTATGCAGCATCGGATGAGTTTCATCAAATGTACAATCCAACAAGGAATGCCGACGTGTATGATTTGGTCGCCGACGCCGTAGGCGGACTCATTGCTTATATTGCTGCAAAACTTCTTATCTTCTTTAAAGACAGAAAAACTGATAACGTATCTGCCTGATTCCATTATTCAAGGATTTTATTCACAAAAACTTTGTTTAATTGATATGAAGTATTTTATATTATTATTCACTTTAGCGGGTATTATCATACTTAACTCTTGTTCTGAAAACCCGCAGAATGCAAATTCCGGTAATCAGTCGCTTCTGTATCAGAAACAGGGACTTGTTGACAGTCTTGTAGGGACGTGTTCGTCATATCTTATTAGAAATTTCACTCTGGATTCTATTGATTTCAGTGGTTACTCAAATGGTGTATTTGAAAAGGATGCTTTCACAGACGGGGATTTATCGGAAATTATAGTTTATTATATAAATGCCGATACAGCGGTGAATGTAGTTAACCTTGAAGGCCAGACACAAATTAATTCAACCACTCAAGTAAAGTTTCAACCTTCAAACATCAAGAAACAGTATTACCTTCGGCTAAAACTTTTTTCAAGCGTTTGTACAGGCCAGCTGTATCATTTAAAACTGAGGAACATCCGCATTTACGGGGAAGATTAAGAGTTACAAGCTCTTCTTTCGAATAATCAGATTTATGTATGTATTTATCCTGTCGTTAAGGTCAAAGGATATCTTAGTAAAATAAAGAGTAGCTATAAAAATCACAGAGATTATTCCGCTTCTGAATATTATATCAAGATAAATGTTATTTAAATTAGGTATAAAATAATTCACGCCGAGGCACGCGAATCCAAGGAGCAATACAAATAATTGTCTAAAGTCAACCGGCTGCATTTTGTACTTTATATAAAGGAACAGCCATTTGCTGAAGTTGAAAACAAAGAATGAAATTGCCGCAGCTATTGCCGCACCAACACCACCGAGTATCGGTATGAATATAAAATTCGTAACGATGCTTACAACGAGCATAATAAGATTAAACAATGCATCGTATCTGTAGTACTTTGAGCTTGAAATGATTTCAGAATTCAAACCTACTGCTACATCAATCAGAAAAGCAATTCCAAGGAAATAAAATATGTCGAAGTTGTCAACGTACTCGGGCTTTTTAACAATCAGGAAAAGGTTATGTTTGTTTATTATCACACCTATATATAATAGCATTCCGAATATCATCTGTATCAGAGAAGTCCTTTTGTAAATATCATTTATTTGTTTGACATCATTTTCTTTCCACGAGTTTGCAATAATCGGAATTGCAATTTTAGCGAAGGCTCTCATCGGAACGGATATTACAGTAGCAATAAAAAGGTAAAGCGAGTAGGCTCCGACGATAGATAGACCAATCATTGAACCAATCATCATAATATCCACTTTTTGTCCAACGAACATCGCAGCGCCCGAAAACAGATTGTATGTACCATATCTGAGGAATTCAATGAAGTGCTTCTTCTCCATTCCTTTTATTGAAAATACAAATTTAAATTCCTTTGATAGTATTACCTGAAACACAATTATCAGTGCGCTTAAAATATATATTCCGACGAATATGTATATGAATCCCGTAAAGTCAACAATGTTATACATAAACAGAAAGATATCAGCCGTTGTAAGAACACGTATTACAACCTCGCGTACAAAATTAGCAAGAACCGTCCTGAATATAACTCTTGCCAGTGTTTCAAAAATGACGTACACAAGCAGTGAGAATGCAAGAGGAATAAGCAGTAAAAAGTATTCAATAAAAAGTTTTGAATTATTAATATACGCATCAACAATTAAAGGCCTGAAAACAAAAAAAAGCAGAGTCATAATAAAAAATCCTGATACAGATAGGACTATTATATAAGTAAGAAAGAAGTTATGTTTTTTATCTTCTGTCTTGAAAAACGGAAAATACTTTGAGATAGCATTTACCAGTCCAATTGAGGAGAACTGCGTGTAAACGAACGAAACACTTATCATCAGGTTTATAAGACCGAACTGTTCTGAAGTAAAATATGCAGGGAACAGCAATATAACATTTATGTAACCAAGAACAACTCCTGTGTATGCAGAGAGCATGTTCTTTATGCCCTGGTTACGTACTATTCCCAAGCTTATGCTCCTCTTGATTTAAGGTTCTCAAGTACTGTCTTGTAATCAGAATCGAGAAGTGATTTCTTTCCTGATATAGGCGCGAAATAATTTGCAATAACAGGATAAGTAAGCAGCTTAAAGAATCCTCCTGGTATCTTTTTTCCCGATAATAAGTGAACATTTTTTCCGTTAGAATAAAAATACTTATTGAACTTCTTCGCAAGCACCTCAAGTGATTTTCTTGAATAAAGCGATATATGCTGTCCGTGATCTGTAGTGTAATACCACCATTCATCTGGTTTCGGGTTATTATTCGGTACAAGATAAGTGCTGAAAAGTACATTTTCAGAGTGTTGTAACATTTTATTAACTTCTGTAACAGGCTCGAGAAGATGTTCAAACACTTCGTAAGCAGTTAACAGTTTGTATTTTGTCTTTTCATCATAAATAAAATCTTTTGCGTATATATTATCACAGTATTTATCCTGCCAGTAAAAATCGTATCCTTTATCCCTCATCATTCTTACAAACACGCCGTATCCCGCACCGTAATCAAGATATTTACCTTCGTTATAAAACATTGAAATGACATTTGAAGTCGGGGGAACCAAGTCTGAGTTTCTTTTAAGCAGTCCAATGTCACTATAGTTTATAGCTTCACTGTATGCCTCTTCAAGCCAGTAGGGCTCTTCTGTTTGTATAAACCCGCAGCTCGGGCATTTAAAGTACTTAATTTCATACTTAAACAGTATCTTAGCTTCTGCAAAGAACTCGGTTGTATTTTCACATATTTTACATAACATAACCAAAAATAAGGAATTTAAGTAGAAGAAAATAGGGAACTTATAAGTGAACAAAAATCCTTTGGCTATCTTAAAGAAGTTCCTGGAATTTGCACTTTAAACTTGTTTAAGCAATAGAAAGTGCGCATAAAGTGCGCATAAAGTACGCATAAAGTACGCATAAAGTGCGCATAATAAATATATTTAAAAACAGTTATTAAGCAAATGCTATTTTGATGTACAGTTAAATAATCTTTGGAATTATCAGTTAATTATTCTCTGATACTTTTATGGTCGTCGAACCT
>JBHELA010000173.1:0-3950 GCA_041859005.1 Ignavibacteria bacterium | reverse complement strand
TACGCATAAAGTACGCATAAAGTGCGCATAATAAATATATTTAAAAACAGTTATTAAGCAAATGCTATTTTGATGTACAGTTAAATAATCTTTGGAATTATCAGTTAATTATTCTCTGATACTTTTATGGTCGTCGAACCTGGGGAAATTATACAGTACCGCACCAATCATTACCAGAAATCCTGCGGATGCATAAATCAAATTCTGGTTTACGAATAAAGAGGTTGTTATGCATAAAAGTCCGCCAAGGTCACAAAGAGCAAAAGGAAGAACATGAGCATTGAAATAACCTGCTTCAAATTTTTCGGCTGTAACTTTCTTTATCAATATGTTTTTTAGTAGTACTGAAAAACCGCAGCACGCAAGGCAGAAGATAAAAGTTGAAATATTCAGGTATTCAAGATGCGGATTAATATTTGTAGATGACACAAATATTCCTGATGCAAATATTAAAAACACACCAAACAGAATTATTAGCCCGAGATAACGAATCTTTCTCGCTACAATAAGCATTTCAACTTCTTTGACAATATTAAGCTTATTCATAATATAAATTAATTCTTTGTTTATGAACAAATTTAACATTATTTTTATACATATTTTATGACAAATGAATAAAGAAAGAAAAGGTATAAACAATCCAAACATTCAGGCGGACGACGAAAAAGATTATATTTCACAGGTTCGTCCTAAAAGTTTTAAGGATTTTACGGGACAGTCGAAAATAAAGGAAAATTTATCCGTATTTATTAAAAGCGCAAAAAAATTGGGAGAGTCTCTCGACCACGTGCTTTTTACCGGTCCTCCGGGTCTCGGCAAAACAACTCTTGCAAACATTATTGCAAACGAAATGAAATCTGATATTGTCAGTACTTCAGGACCTGTAATTGAAAAGCCAGGTGACCTTGCCGGAATGCTCACAAAACTTAAGAACCATCAGATTCTTTTTATTGACGAAATACACAGAATTCCTAAAGTGGTTGAGGAATTTCTTTACTCAGCTATGGAAGAGTATAAACTCGATATTATGATTGACCAGGGTCCCGCAGCACGCAGCATTCCTATAAAGCTCGAACGCTTTACATTAATAGGCGCTACTACAAGACAGGGTTTGTTATCATCGCCTATACTTGACAGATTTGGTATTACATGCAGACTGGAATATTATTCCACCGAAAATCTTATTGATATAGTTAACCGTTCTGCCGGTATCTTAAACATTAAAATCACTAAAGAGGGTGCATCTGAAATTGCTAAACGCAGTCGAGCTACTCCTCGAATTGCTAACAGGCTGCTCAGAAGAACACGGGATTTTGCTATCGTTAAGGGTGATGGTACTATTGATACCGAAATAGCAAAGTACGCTCTGGAATCTCTTGGCGTTGATGAATATGGACTTGATGCAACAGATAAAAAGATACTCGAAACGATTATATCAAAGCATAACGGCGGTCCGGTAGGACTTTCAACGATTGCGGCTTCAATAGGAGAGGATGCCGGTACGGTCGAAGATGTTTACGAGCCTTTTCTTATGATTGAAGGATTCATAAGACGCACTCCTAAAGGGCGCGAAGCTACACCTCTTGCTTATAAACACCTGAATCTTTCAAAACATAAGGGAAGCACACTGTTTGATGCTTAATTTCAGTAAGAATAACACTCAAAAACTTTTGCTTTATTCCCTTAAAAATAAAACTAAAAGTTGTTACTTTTGGTTATATTATTAAATGGCAAAAATCTATAAACAAATATTAATTATCATAGCTATCAGTGCTGCATTAGGACTTACTGCAAATGCTATAAATTCTGACGGTGTAAAACTGGTACTCGATAAAAACATTTATGCTCTCGATACAGCAAAACAAAAGAAGTCTATAACTGATTTCGTAAACGATCCTTTCGACACAACATCCAACAAGAAACACAGCAATGTTCTTAGCGGGCAGATGAACAAAGAAGGATTTATAGAACCCGAGAATATAACGGTTGAACTTGCAAAAAATATATTTGACCGTAAAGCATTATTTATCGATGCCAGAACAAAGGAAGAATTCGATTCCTTGCACGTTAAAGGAGCAATTAATCTTCCTTATGAGGAATTCAGAAACAAGGCTTACTACCAGAAAGTTGAAACAATGAAGAAGTACAACAAAGACGGTCTTATTGTTGTTTACTGCAAAGGGGATAAATGTGAAGTGAGCATTGACCTTGCTTATGAAATTGCCCGTCTTGGATTTACGAGCGTTAGTATATACCGCGGCGGGATTAAAGAGTGGAAAGCAAAAGGATTTCCTACCGAACCATAACAGATGAAAGGATTTATTTCAAATAAATATGTAGTTATAACGTTAAGAGTCTTACTTGGCTTAATCTTCATATATTCATCCGTAGGTAAACTTTTTAACTCTGCTGAATTTGCGAAGGCAATATTAAGATATGATTTTCTGCCAATTTACTTTGTAAATCTTCTGGCAATTGTTTTGCCTTGGCTTGAGTTTGTTGTCGGGTTGCTTCTAATAGCAGGTATATATAAGAAAGCATCCTCCTTACTGGCAGGTGCTTCATTGGTGATGTTCTTAATAGCTTTAATATCAGCAGTCGTACGCGGGCTTGATATAAGTTGCGGTTGTTTTTCACTTGAAGAATCATCCTCAAAAGGTGATATTATATACAGGATAATTCAGGATTTCTTCATGCTTGCAGCCGTAATTATTATTTATAAGTTTGGAGAAGCTAAGAAAGAAGAAAAACCAGTATTATCAACAGAAATTACAAATTAATTTAATAAATAGTATGAATAAATTTCTCGAATCAAAAGCAGGAAAAACATCTTATTTCGTCGTGGGACTTGCAGTAATTTTCACGATTATGTTTTTCGTATTGAACAACTCAAAGTTAACTGCATCATTAAAAGCACCTAAAATTGTCTTTAAAGAAGAAGTTCACGATTTTGGCAAAGTTCCCAGAGGTCCTGAGCTTCAGTATAACTTCAAGTTTACAAATAAAGGTAATGCAAACCTCTTGATTGAAAGAGTACAGACTTCCTGCGGTTGTACAGGTGCAACAGTCGGCGATAAGACCGAATATAAGAAGAATGAATCAGGTGAAATCAAGGTTAACTTTACTACTCAAGGCAGGGAAGGAAATCAGGAAAAAACAATCATAATCTATTCCAATGATCCTGAAAACCCGCAGAAAGTTCTGACAGTCAAGTGTGAAATCGATCCTGCAATGACTTACTAAAATTATTGTAAGAAAAAGCCGTCATTAAGACGGCTTTTTTGTTTCTAATTCCCGTTCGAAAACACCTTGCAGTTTTCTATGAATTTATAAGATAGTGTTACAAGTTTTGAGTTTACGTTTTGTGAATATTTTGCCGCACTGTTAAAATCTTCCGCTGCAAGAGTAAAATTTCTGAGTAAGTAATAATTAAATCCTCTTCTGAAATAAAGAAAACTTTCCTGAGGATATTCCAGTATCTGTCTTGTAAGATTTACAACGTTTGTGTTTATATTGTCAAGAATTATTACAACATACTGGGACTTGTAATTTGCGAAAAATGAGCTTGCGTATAAATTTGACAGTAAATCCAGGTCTCTGAAAAAATTTGTAGTATCACCAATAGTCGTATAAAGCACCGCCCTTATGTAAAGATACATCGCGTTTGAAGGGTCTATATTTAATGCCGAGTTCATGTCCTTTAATGCCATGTCATACTTTCCTAAATCCACATATGAATTCGCCCTTCCCCAGTATCCCTCTGAACTAAATGCGTCTTTCTGTATTACTCGGTTGAAATCATCCAGGGCATTCTGCGGCATACTCAGTTTCAGATATGCATAACCTCTGCTTTCATAATACTTGTTGTATCCGGGGCGTAGATTAATTGCCGTTGAATAGTCCCTCAATGCATCATCAAACCGTCTCAATGATTCGTAACACATTCCTCG
>JBHELA010000418.1:0-3739 GCA_041859005.1 Ignavibacteria bacterium | reverse complement strand
TCCTTTCGCATCTTGCAATAATTAACTCAATTAATTATTTTAATGGTATAAAGAAAGGAACAATACATGAAAACTCTTAAAGAATTTTTAACAGACATAAGGCTGTTATTCGTAAAATCGGGAATGAGTGTGTATGAAGTAACTAAGTTTATGGATTTACACAATATCGGTGCGGTACCTGTACTTGATAAGGCTTCGGGACTGCTTGGAATATTTTCCGAACGCGACCTGCTTAGAAGATGCATAGTTAAAGAACTCGACCTTAAGAAAACTTTAATAGATGAAGTGATGACAAAAGAGGTAATAGTAATTGATGCCAGCGATTCTCCGGAGTACGCACTACAGATTATGAAACAGCAGAACATAAGGCATCTGCCTGTTGTTGAAAACAATTCCCTGATAGGTATCATTTCTATGAGAGACATGATGCTTATTGATGTTAAGCTTAAAGAAGAAAAGATTGACATATTAAACACATATATTCAGTACAACGGTTAATTTATGACAAGAAAGATTTTGCTGGTCTCGGATGATAATGAGTTTAAGGGATTTCTGAAAATTGCGTCGCTTACACTGACAAAACTTAATCATCAGATTACGATTACGGAGGATAGAAACGACGGATATCTGGACTGGATGATTCTTGACATGGATTCGGACAGTGATTCTAATCTTGATTTTATTATAAACACAAGAAAATCCGAAGCAAACAAAAGCATAAAGATAGTCTCGGTTTTATCAAACGTAACAAACGAAATTAAAGAGCGGCTGTTTGAGTGTGGTTGCGACAGCATCATGACAAAGAAAGAATTCATCGTCGCTGCAAATAACATACTAATATTCTAGTTTACCTTATTTTTATAAACAGAAATGCACGACGCAGCAAGAGCTAAAAACAAGGAAAGATTTTACCAAAGAAGTAAAAACAAAGAAAAGATTTTACCATTCGCCGTGGCGAATCTACGACTCGTGCACAGAAATAATCATCGAGCACACAGAGATATTATATAAATTATTATTAGGTATAAAAGAATTTATCGCAAGGGTCGTCCGCCAAAAAGAAGGCGGATCTTTGACTCGAAGAACAGAGGTCGCAGAGAAAACAAATAGATTATTGTTTAACAAAAGATTTTTTTACGCAAAGATAACTTGTGTTTTAGGGTCAGTTTTTTAATATCTCTTCTGCCCAAACAACATAACGTTTTAGTGATTTCATCAATTTTTCTATGTCTTTTCGGGTATATAACTCACCGCTGTATGAAACATAGTTTTTATGCGATATAATGCTTGACAGCCTGGACAATGCTTCTTTCTTTCCCTCTCTTTCAGCAACGACATTATCTACCAAGGATATTACATCTTGATGATCATCACTCCTGCTTTTTACTTTTCCATATTTTATTGTTATGGCATCACTGTATGCAATTGCAGAATGCACAATTAGTACGCCTGCAGCATTCCAGTATTCATATTCAGAAGCAACTTCAGCTCCGTTTAAGAAGTTTCTTGCAACTAAAGCAAAGTTTTTTGCTTTAGTTCTTTCAATCGGTACTGTCCTAATTTTTTTTACCATTATTTATAATTTTGCTTCCATAAATAAGGATTCCCTCTTTTACAATATCGGCAACAGGTGCCTTGTTTAAATTATATTTATGAGTAAAATCGTTTGCGGTTATGAAGAAAGGAGATAATGTAATTCCGTATTTTTGTATTATATCTTTGCTCAACTCTGTGATTTCATTTTCCAAAGTACGCTGATCTTTTTTATTGTTAATGACGATACATACATCAAGGTCGCTGCCTGAAGAGTCCTCTTTTCTTGCAACACTGCCAAACACATAAATGCTCCTGCATTTTCCCTTAAGCTTATAAGTTATATCTTTCTTTATTGCATCCTGGAATTTCTTCTCCGCAATTAATAAAGGCGAAATAACTTCGCTGTAAAGAAAATGCCTTGTGTTTAACTGAAATGAATGATCTCTGCCTCCTCTTAGCCTTTTTATGATACCAAGACTTTCCAATGAGGATAAAGAATTCAGGCAGGCTCTGGGGCTTAATCCTGTGATTCGCGATACTTCTCTGCCTGTTATGCCCAGATTATAATTTATCATTGCTCTCATGATTATCATATTTGACTGAGCAGAAAATACAGCATTAAGAACATTATTTATCTGCATGATTGTTGCATACTTTTATATTCATATGAATACTTTTATATTCAAATATAATTGTATGACATGCTAATTTCAACAGATAAAAACTTCGAATTATTCTTTCCAGCTTAAATAATATCCCGCGTCATTAATCTGTTTTGCGTAATCTGTCAGCTTTAACGGGCGGAATGTATCCATCATGACAGCTGTTTCCACGGTTTCAAGCTTTCCAAGAGCTGCCTCAACCGTGCCGGGATGCGGTCCGTGAGTTAGTCCGCCCGGATGCAGGCTGATAGACGCATAGTCTATTCCTCTTCTGCTGAAGAAATTTCCGTCAGCATAGTAGAGCATTTCATCGCTGTCTATGTTGCTGTGATTGTACGGCACTGTTATCGCAAGCGGATGATAATCAAGCATGCGTGACACAAACGAGCATATTACAAAACCCGGTCCGTCAAAGGTCTGGTGAATTGGCGGTGGCATGTGAATCTTTCCTGTTATGGGCATGAAATCATCTATGTTAAATATCCACGGGAAGTAATATCCGTCATATCCTATAATATCAAACGGATGATAATCGTAATGAACTGAATGTACTTTGTTTTCTTTCTTTATCTTGACTACGTAATCCCCTTTCCCCGAGTATGTCTTTAGTTCCTGAGGAACTCTTATATCACGCTCGCAAAAAGGCGAATGCTCAAGCAGCTGTCCGAATTCGTTGCGGTATCTTTTGGGCGTTGTGATTGGTCCAGCTGCTTCAAATATCAGCAGACGCAGCGGTGACTTGTGCACAAGCCTGAATATTATACTTCTCGGTATCACAAGATAATCCCCTTTTACAAAATTCAGGATGCCGAGATTAGTTTCGAGAGTACCTTCTCCTTCGTGAACAAATATAAGCTCATCGCAGGAGGCGTTTTTATAAAAGTACTCTGTCTGTGTTTCTGGACGGCAGGTGCTCATTATCACATCGCTGTTAAACATTATCGGGTTCCTTCCGAAAACAAAGTCCGACTTAAATGGAGTATCTTTTGTCTTGAAATGATACGGACGTAAACCCGCATCTGTCCATTCTTTTGGTGAAAGGTCAATAACTTCAGAATCAATAGAGTCTATTTTTGCAGGAGAATAGATGTGGTATGCATTTGTAAGTATACTGTCAAAACCAATCGTTGAGAAAAGCTCCTCCTTGTACAATGAACCGTCAGGCTGTCTGAACTGTGTATGCCGCTTCTGCGGTATCTTTCCAAGTTTATGATAAAATGGCATAATTGTCTGTTTTAATTTATGTAAGATAATCATTATAACATTATATTTCACGAAATAATTTTAGGAAAAAAGGGTTCTGGGAATTCCACATTTCAGTGTGTATTTTAATGGTTCTGTTATATCACAACTTTCTATAAATTTGTTAATATCAATATGGAATACATAAAGGCATTCTATCATTTGTAATTTCTCTTCTACCGATATTGAATGCCTCCGGCATTCTTTTCATATATCAGAAATATTAGTGTAACGTAAGTCTACGATCCAGACTTGTTGAAAACCCGCCGTCTTGTTGGGAGGGTCGGGACATCTTCTTT
>JBHELA010000258.1:0-22484 GCA_041859005.1 Ignavibacteria bacterium | reverse complement strand
GTGTAAACTCCGTCTCCGTTAATATCCGTACAGCTCGCATGCTTGCCCTCTTCTACGAGTATATGAAAAGGAAGCTTCAGCTCGGTTGAATGTATATCAAGGTCATATATATTATCATACCAGGGAAGTGCATGAGCTTTTGCCGTTACCTGCATAAGAACCATTCTGTAAATGAGACTGTCGCCATGCTTTGTTTTTTCAACGTAGATTTTAAACTGCGACTGCTCGGTATCGTGCATGTGTCCGCCGAGACCTGCTTCATTTCTGTAGTAATGGGAATAATCTATATCTATTGCTGCTATTTTAGATAAATCAATTGTTGAGTTATTCTTGTCTGTTTTATCTTTTTTGGTTACGTCACCTGAGGCATTCTCTAATTTTAATATATTCCTGAACTGGTAATATACAACGGGTTTATCCGTTGCTTTCTCGAATGGAAAGTATGCCGGTATATTTATGTCTTTGCCGGATTTATTCTTCAGTTCAGGCTCATCCGGCGAGAACCAGAATATAGGTGCACAGTACGAAGCAAGTTCCCTGTACGTCATTTCCGACTTGCTGCCTGTCCAGAAAACAAACGGCTGGAGCAATGCAACAGTGTCTTTTGGCTGTGCCGAAGATATAATAGGAATGCAAAGGGATGCAAGTAAAAGGTAGATTATTCTTTTCTTCATTTATGAATATTGTTTTATGAGATTTTTAAATATAAATATTATCCATTTAAAAAATAATGCCTTACATTTTAGCTGAAAGTTTTTGAGATACGATAGCTGCCACAAAAGTACAAAAGCCGTGACTGGTTAGCAGTACCTCAGAAATAAATGTTTGTTCTCCCCACGGTATTCGTGGAGTACAGTGTGTGATATTCCTGCAAAAACCTTGTTTTCTCTGTTTTAGCTTATAATTTTCTTAATATTTAACTATTTTAAAAATATGGGGAGTGGTAAGATCATCGTTATGAGGAAAAAGTAGTACTTCCGATAATATCTTTGTGATTTATATATTTTCCTCAAGCCGGAAGTCCCGACAAGCCGGGATCGTAGACTTGAGTTACAATAATTTTTATTAATTCATTTATTACAACAAAATGGCTGACCCCGCAGTGCTGAAAAACATCGAAACGGAAGAAGTCCGGTTTCTGAACTTACTTTTATCGCTTACAACCCGGTTTCTCAACGTCAAGACTCAGAATGTTGACAAAGAAATAAATGAAGCGTTGTCTCAGATATGTGACTACTTTGGATTTGATCTTTCGGCTGTATGGCAGCTTAACAAGATTAACCCCGACGAAGCATTTCTTATAAATTATTACCGCAAGCATGAAGGAGCAGCCATTCCCAAAAAACTATTAGCATCAAAATCATTCCCATGGATCTTGAGTAAAATGCTTAGAAAAGAAATAGTATGCTACAGGAATTGGCCAGAATTACCTACTGAAGCCGAGATTGATAAAGCATCACGTTTATATTTTGACCTCAAGTCTAGCATTACCTTTCCTATGTATCTGTCCGATGAACTCGTTTTTGGCATCATTAGTTTTGATACAATGCTGGAAGAATATGAATTTACAGATGATATTGAAAACAAATTACTAACCATCTCAAAGATTATTTCACACGCCGTTTTCCACAAAATCAGCGAATTGCAGACTTCGATAAGCAATGAAAAGATGAGAATAGCCGGTATCGTCGCGGGGGTTGGTTTCTGGGAATATAACATAAGCACTAAAATGTTCTGGGCAAACGAAGGAATACAGGAATTATATGACGAAAAACTCGCAGATAAATTTACCCTCGATGAAATTATAATGAAAATTCATCCCAGCGACAGGGAACAGGTGGAAAAAGATCTTCTGGAGTCAATTACAAAAGGCGTTTTTAAAACCGTACACAGGATTCAGCTTCCCGACGGGAAAATCAAGTGGGTCTCGGGAAATGCTAAAGTGAATTATGATTTCGAAAATGAACCCGAAAGCATGACCGGAGTTACTATTGATATTACAAAAGATAAAGAAAATGAAAAGAGATTAATCGAAAGCGAAGAGCTGAAAAGCTCTATTATTAATTCTGTACGAAATCAGGTTCTGGTTATTAACAATGAAGGTGTTATAATAAATATTAACGATTCATGGAAGAAATTTGCAGAAGAAAAAGGCGGCGGGAAAGAAGAACTATGCGTAAATCTGGGCGATAATTACCTTTCGGTGCTTGATAAGTCATTTAAGAAAGGTTCAAAAGAAGCATTAAAACATCTTAACGCAATCAAGAAGGTTTTAAACGGAGAACTTCAGAAATTTGAAAGTGAGTTTCTGTTTAAAGCCAGACAGGAAGAGGTTTGGTTTTTACTGAGAGTAACTTCATTAAAGAGCGGGTCTAAAGGTATCGGCAAGGGCGCTGTAATTCTGCACGAAAATATTTCTGAGTTTAAGAATACACAAATATCGCTTGAAAAAGCTTTGAATGATATAAGACTGTTAAAAGACAGATTACAGAAAGAAAATGTTTATTTAAAGGAAGAAATAAAAATACAGTCAAATTTTGATAATATACTGGGACAAAGCGACGCGATTAAGTACTGTCTTTTCGGAGTAGAGAAAGTTGCTCCGCTTGATACGACTGTGCTTATTTACGGAGAAACAGGTACGGGGAAAGAACTTATTGCACGCGCTATCCACAACTCAAGCCATAGAAACAGCAAGCCTTTGATTAAAGTCGATTGCTCAACGCTACCTCCGAATTTAATTGAAAGCGAACTTTTCGGACGCGAGAAAGGTGCATACACGGACGCAAAAACAAGCAATGCAGGCAGGTTTGAACTTGCTGACAATTCAACTTTGTTTCTTGACGAAATTGGAGAGCTCCCCCTGGAAGTACAGTCTAAACTGCTTCGCTTTACACAGTACGGAGAATATGAAAGAGTCGGAAGTTCAAGAACGCATAAAGTTAACGTAAGATTGATTGCAGCCACAAACAGAGACCTTGAAGAAGAAGTAAAGAAAGGAAGATTCCGCGAAGACTTGTTTTTCCGTCTGAATGTTTTCCGAATTACCGTGCCGCCGCTAAGAGAAAGGAAAGGAGATATCCCCGAAATGGTAATGACTTTTTTAAGAAATATTAACAGGAAATTAGGAAAGAAGATAGAATATGTCTCTCAGGCAACTCTAAACTTGTTAATGGATTATTCCTGGCCCGGTAATGTCCGCGAACTTGAGAATAAACTTGAATATGGCGTGATTACTTCACGCGGAAATGAGCTTGAACTAAATTTTGATGCCACTTACAGAAACGATCAAAAACCTGATGAGCAGGAACTTGTTCCGCTCTCAGAATTAGAACTGGAATATATAAAAAAGGTACTTGAATTTTCTAACTGGAAAATTGAAGGTGCAAACAGCGCATCTGATATCTTAAAGCTTCCCCCAAGTACACTTAGAGATAAAATAAAGAAGCTTAAAATAAAACGAAGCTGAATTAAGATTCCGAAATTTTTATTTACTTTGAAATACATTCCCTCTGCCACGTAATACCGTGGCATGCCACGGATTACTCACTTTAACCAGACTTTAATTTTAATACTCCATTTTAAAAAACCCCTTTTGGGCTTATAAATCAAACATACTATTAATCAGGTCTCTTAAAATATCGGCACAATATTTGCAACACTTTAAATAAATGTAATAATTAAAAAAGAATTACATTTTAGCATAGGGGGATAAATTGGAAGAAAAAGTCGATAATAAAACTTCAATTACCAACATCAACACAGAGCTGGCAAAACACAGAACGCATGAAGCATCCGACAGAACGATGATGGCATGGGTTAGAACTTCGCTGGCTTTGATGGGCTTCGGTGTAGGTATTTATGAGGTTGCCGAAAAAACAGGCGGTCAGCAAATGTTTAGAAGCTCCAGACTTGTTGGTATTTTCCTTATACTCCTCAGCCTTATCGCAATGGTATTTGCAATATCAGAAAATAAGCAGAATCATAAAAAATTGCAGGACCCCGAATTTAAGTACGTAAACAAGGAGTCTCTTGGGGTAAAAGTCGGATATGCACTTATTGTAATAGCAGTATTTGCTCTGATTAATTTTATTAGCAAATTTTTCAGTTAAACAAACTGATGGAAAAAACTAAAAAGCAAATAATGAAACATTACAATGGTGAAAACCTTAATGCGGCTGACTTTAGCGGTGCAGACCTTCGCGGAGTGAATTTTGAAGGAGCTGTTCTTACTAATGCAAATTTTTCCAATTGCAGAACGGGACTAAAGACATCTTCATCAGTTATACTTTTTGTTGTATCGCTGGCTGTTTCGCTTCTTTCGGGATACATGGCTATGCTTTCAATCGCAACTATTCGGGATATGGTTGAAACTTCCAATAGTACGCTGGTAATATCAGGGTATGTCACTCTCGGATTAATGATTGCTTTCTTGTTGATAATGCTTTTGAAAGGCGGAAAAATCACATTAATATCTATAGTGATTATTATTCCATTAATCCTGATAACTGGGCTAATTGCTTATCTGACAGGAACGGGAACGGGAGAAGCATCGGTGCAGAGTTCACTGGCACTTGTGTTCTTCACGGTTATGGTTATTGTTGGTATAATAGCAAGAGCATCAGCAGGGACGTTGTCTTCGAATATAATTTTCATTGCTGTGGCAATGAGCGGTCCCTTGTTCGGGAAGTTCGCTCTGGGAGCGGGAATTGGCACAACTGTTCTTGCGGTGGCATGTGCGGTTATCAGCAAACAGGCACTGTCGGGCTCGGATAAGTTTATATGGCTTAGAAATGCAGCACTGAAAGCAGGTACCTTTTTCGGGACTTCCTTCGTAAATGCCGACCTTACAGGAGCTGATTTTTCAGGCGCTGTAATAAAGAATACCAATTTTACCGGTGCTACGCTTTCGGCTGTTAACTGGGAAAACTCAAAGAGAGAATATAATATTGAAGATGCACAGGATACTTTAAAACAAAACAAAGAATAAAAAGTGTGATAATTTCAAATACTAATTCAGGATGATTTATTTTCTTAAAGGTCTTTTTGTCATAGTTTTATTTCAGTTACTTCTTACATTGCCCGCAAGTGCACAGGAAGAGCATGACAGTCTTAAGACAAAAGTAAGTAAAGACACCTTGACCAAGAAACAGTCTGATGCAAAGATATTTGTAAAAGCCAAAGAAGAAGAAAGACTCGATACCACAGAATTTAAAATTAATGAGTTAAAAATAATCGGTTATCCGTATCTTTTCTATACACCCGAAACCCAGCTTGCATTCGGATTAGGGGGTATGGTTTATTTCAGGACAGCTCTGCAGCCTGCACAAAAACCTTCTAAAATTACAATCGGCGGTTATTACACAACAAACAGCCAGTATTTAATTTCGCTTAAGCCGAGAATTTATTTCCCGGGAAAGAAAAGAACTTATCTTGAATCGGATTTTTACTATTCCTATGACGTGCTGAAGTTTTACGGCGTTGGGAATAATTCACCTGAAATTGATAATGTAAATTACAAATCATCTTCATTCGGGATTTATGTTGAACTGCAGGAAAAAGGTATCGTAATCCATGATATGCAAATCGGGCTTCTTTATGATTATGTCAATTATAAAATGGAAGATAAGATGGACAACCCAAACCTACTGGACAGCACGGCAGCAGGTGTTGACGGAGGTAAGGTTGGAGGATTTGGTGTAAGCTGGCTGTACGATTACAGAGATAATATTTCATTCCCTTCAGAAGGAGGGCTTTATAAATTTTCAAGTACGTTTTACGGACGGTTGCTAGGAAGTCAGTTCACGTATGAAAGGTTCAGGTTTGATTTAAGACAGTATGTTGCACCGGTAAAAGACCATATTCTTGCATTTCAGGTTTACTCGGACCTTAGCACAGGAGCACCTCCTTTCTTCTTTATGCCTGCATTAGGGGGATCGTCAAGAATGCGTGGGTATTTTGAAGGCAGATACAGGGATAAGAATTATATCATGGGTCAGGTGGAGTACAGGAAAATTCTGTTCTGGAGAATTGGGGTTACGGCATTTTATTCTGTAGGTGACGTATTCAGCAATTTCGGAAATTTAAAATTCCAGGAACTAAAACAATCATACGGCTTCGGGTTAAGGTTTGTTTTCGACCCGAAGGAAAAAATAAACCTGCGCGTTGATTTTGGAAAAACAAAGGAAGGTTCAGGTATATATTTTTCAATGGATGAGGCATTTTAATACGGCTGATGAGAAAACAAAATATTAATAATGGATAATAATAACTTTACATGGGGTGGTCCTGTCCATAGGCTTCTGCTGGCTCTTAAGATTGATAAAGAGCCAAAACCTGCCATGTTAAGAAAAATTCTGTTTTTTTCACTGCTGTCATGGATTCCGCTTTTAATTCTAAGCTTATTAGAATCTTCTGCTTTTAATCCGGAGCTTAAAGTATCTCTGCTTAGTGACGTAGTTGTATGGTCAAGGTTCTTTGTCGCATTCCCAATGGTTTTTATTGCAGAAGGTATTATCAGGGAACACACAGGTAACTCACTTGTGCATTTTTTGAAAACGGGAATTATAGCCGAAAACAATATCGCAGATTATGAATCTCTTTTGGTTAGATTAAACAGGATTAATAAATCAAAAACAATAACAACATTAATATTAATTGCTTCTTACGCCGCAGTACTTATATTCTGGCGGAATGCTGATAAAGAAAACTTTCTGGTTACCTGGCTGTTTAACGGCAATGGAAAAATTTCAATTCCCGGTTACTGGTATTACTTGGTAAGCGCACCGCTGTTTCAGTTCTTCCTGTACAGACTGTTATGGAAATTTATTCTATGGGCAATATTTCTTTATAAAATTTCAAAAATGAATTTAAACCTGTATCCTACGAATCCGGATATGTCCGCAGGATTAAGATTTCTGGGAGTCGCACAGATATTTTTTGGCATGATTGGGCTTGCCCAAAGCTGCGTTGCCGCTGCCGAAGTGGCAAAATGGGCTACAATGACCAATTCTCCCCTTTCTGATTATTACTTTACTATTGCTCTTAATATACTGATATCTGCATTTGTTTTCTTTTTGCCGATGCTGTTATTTTTTAAGAAACTCAGCAGTGTAAAATTAAAGGGTCTTATGGATTACGGGGTTCTTGCAAGCAAATACATTAAATTATACGATGACAGATGGGTAAAAGGACTCAATCCCGATAATGAACAATTACTCGGTACAGGAGATATTCAGTCCCTTGCAGACTTAGGCAACAGCTATCAGGTTGTTGAAAATATGAAAATGATTCCGATGGATTTGAATCAGATAGTAAAACTAATTCTATTAATTGCGGTGCCGTTTTTACCTTTGATTACATTCGTTATTCCGCTGAGTGAGATTGCTAAAATTTTAATAGGTTTTTTCATTTGATTTGCACTAATGGATATTTACAGATACAATAACGACGCAGAAAGTGCAAACAAAAGAAAAGATTTACCACAGAACACACCTGCTTGCAGCAGGCAGGCAGAGATGGGCACAGAGAAGAGAGTTTATTTATTACTAAGAGCTTTTAATCACAGAGGTCGTCCGCCAAAAGAGACTGTGGATCTGCGACTCGAGTACAAAGGAAATTTTTAAATCAGTTGAAAATAAATAGAATATAAGTACAGTTTTCTATTAAGTTAATAAAATTTTTAAAATTTATTAGATATGATAATTGTCAGATTTAGAATGCTGATGAATCCCAAAAACAAAAGCGAATTGCTGAATGCCGTAAAATACATCTCGGTTGAGGTGCGAAAAGAAGAAGGATGCCTGGATAACCTTGTTTTTAAAAGCCTGGAGAATGATAATGAACTGATTATGATTGAATCATGGAAATCGAAGAGCTTCCTGAACAAACACTGGAAAACAAATAATTTCAGTGCCTTGCTTGGTATTCAGAACCTTTTAAGCCGTCCTATGGATATTGAAATTAATAAGGTTTCCGACACACAGGGCTTGGCAGAAATAGAGAAAACAAGGGCAAGTAAGAAAACAACGGTTTTAGAAAAGGGGCTTAATGTCTATAATAAAGAACAGGCAATAGAGAATAGGCAATAGGCAATAGGTAATAGGTAATAGGTAATAGAGATAAGATATTAAACAATTTTTATTAACATTTATTTAAAGGAAAACTATTCTATGAAAAAGAACAGAGTAATAAACAGATCAGCTCTTCCGATTCCGGATAAAGCTTTTCGGGGCCTTATCACGTATGATGCGAAGGATCCAGATACAAAATTTCCCCCGATAGAACAATTGCGTCCGCCTGACGGTGCACCAAACGTTCTTGTCATACTTATAGATGATGCAGGATTCGGTTCATCGAGCGCATTCGGCGGACCCTGCCATACACCTAATGCGGAAAAACTTGCTGCAGAAGGTCTGAAATATAATCGTTTTCATACAACTGCTTTATGTTCTCCAACAAGACAGGCACTTCTTACCGGACGTAATCATCATTCAGTGGGTATGGGTGGCATTACTGAAATTGCAACAGGGGCTCCGGGATATTCCTCTGTTCTGCCGAATACAATGTCACCAATTGCACAAACTTTGAAGCTGAACGGTTATTCAACAGCACAGTTCGGAAAGTGTCATGAAGTACCGGTCTGGCAAACCAGCTCTGCAGGTCCTTTTAATCAATGGCCTACGGGCGGCGGCGGCTTTGAATATTTCTACGGATTCATTGGCGGAGAGGCAAATCAATGGTACCCTTCACTTTACGAAGGCACAGTCCCTGTTGAACCGGAAAAGACTCCTGAAGAGGGTTATCATCTAATGGAAGATATGACAGATAAGGCATTAAACTGGATAGGTCAGCAAAAATCACTTGCACCCGACAAACCTTTCTTCATTTACTTTGCTCCGGGAGCTACTCATGCTCCTCATCATGTACCCAAAGAATGGGCTGATAAGTACAAGGGCAAGTTTGACGCAGGCTGGGATAAACTGCGTGAAGAGACATTTGCCCGTCAGAAAAAACTCGGCGTTATTCCAAAAGACTGCGAACTAACTGCACGTCATAAAGAAATTCCGTCATGGGATGAGATGCCCGATGAGTTTAAACCTGTGTTAAGAAGAGAGATGGAAGTTTATGCGGGATTTATGGAATATACAGATTATCATGTGGGAAGATTGATTGAGAGACTCGAAAACTTAAATATTAAAAAAGATACTCTGATTTACTACATAATCGGAGACAACGGAGCATCTGCTGAAGGTTCCATCAATGGCTGTTTCAACGAAATGAGTTATTTTAACGGCTTACAGGGTTTAGAAACGCCCGAATATCTAATGGAACGTATTGACAAGTTCGGAGGACCTGAATCGTACAATCATTATGCAGTGGGATGGGCTCACTCCATGAACACACCTTATCAGTGGACGAAGCAGGTAGCTTCTCACTGGGGCGGTACACGAAACGGGACTATTGTGCACTGGCCTAATGGTATTAAATCAAAGGGTGAAATTCGTTCTCAGTTCCATCATGTAATAGACGTTGCTCCGACAATTCTCGAAGCTGCGGGAATACCGGAACCGTTTTCTGTAAACGGTGTTCAGCAGAAGCCTCTTGAAGGTGAAAGCATGCTTTATTCTTTTGACGATGCAAAAGCAGCAGAGCAGCACGAAACTCAATACTTTGAAATGTTCGGCAACCGCGGTATATACCACAAAGGCTGGACTGCCGTAACGAAACACGTTACACCATGGATTCAGGCACCGAGTATTCCGCTTGACGACGACGTATGGGAACTTTACGATACAACGAAAGACTGGAGCCAGGCAAAAGACCTTTCAAAGGAAATGCCTGAGAAGCTTCACGAACTTCAGCGCCTATGGATTATCGAAGCAACACGTTACAATGTGCTTCCAATAGACGACAGAATATTTGAGAAAATGAATCCTGATACGGCAGGAAGGCCGGTGCTTATAAAAGGAAAAACTCAGATTTTGTTCGGCGGCATGGGTCGTTTATCCGAAAACTGTATTCTTAACCTGAAGAACAAGTCACATTCAGTAACTGCTGAAATCATAGTTCCCGAAGGCGGTGCAGAAGGAGTTATCATAGCTCAGGGTGCCGATATTGGCGGCTGGAGTTTATATGCTAAAGAAGGTAAACTGAAGTATTGTTACAACTGGGGCGGCTTTAAACACTTCTATGTAGAGGGTACAACAAAGATTCCTGCTGGTGATCATCAGGTACGTATGGAATTTAAATACGATGGCGGCGGATTAGGAAAAGGCGGTAAGGTAGAGCTTTTCACCGACGGTAAAAAAGTCGGAGAAGGTGTGGTTGGTGCTACATTAGCGATGATATTTTCTGCGGATGATGGTTGTGATGTAGGTGCAGATACAGGATCCCCGGTTTCTGGTGAATATGGATCACACGGCAATGAATTTAACGGCAAGGTTAAAGGAGTACAGCTTGCGATTGCTGAAGATGCCGAAGATGCAGATCATCTTATCGACCCTGTGGACGCTATTCGTATGGCTATTGCAAGACAATAAAATGATATAATGCTGACGCGGCGGATATTTCCTTCACCGCCCGTCAGCTTATGAAATGCACTATAGTTATAAAAAGAGTAATTTACATATAAACTAAGCTATAAATATTTAATTATGAGTAATAATTCCTTATATATGGTTGATATATGGCCGATATGCCTTATGTATTTTGCTGGAATATTATTATGCTCATATATCGGATACAGAATGGGCAAACAGAACAGATTAAAAACCGATCACGGAAAAAACGAGTTCGATGAAACAAAAGGCGGAATTATTACAATACTTTCACTTCTGATTGGTTTTACATTCGGAATGTCGGGTGATAGATACCAGTCATACAAAGCTGTTATGATTGATGAGGTAAACTGTATAAGCACTGCAAGATTAAGGTCAGATCTGTATCCTGAACCTTATCACTCTGAATTTAGAAAATATTTTTCTGAGTATATTGAAGCAAGGATAAGTCATATTGAAGCAGGGACAAATCTTGAAAAACTCAACGAATCAAAAAGAATGTCAGAAGCAGCAGGAGAAAAAATCTGGAAATTGGCTTCACGGCTCTATTTTGAACCTGTTATAGATAATGCCTCGAGACTTATGGTTCCTGCGGTGAACGAAATGCTCGATGCTGCAACAACAAGGGAGGCAAAACTAAGGTCGAAGGTTCCGGTCTTGATTCTGATTATGTTAATGATGACAACTTTTGTTGCGGTTTTTATTTCAGGTTATGGCAGCATAAATTTCAGAAAGAAAGAAATTATTTTTGTTGTCTCTTTTGCTGTAGTAATAACACTCGTCACTTATGTTATTCTTGACTTTGACAGACCCGACAGCGGATTAATAAAGCCTAATGTTGAACAGGATGCAATGATTGAGCTTCGCAAAATTTTATAAATCACAATGAAGATTTTATTTTTAAAAAATTAATGTACTATGCTTAATTAAATTATTTTAAATGATGAAGAAAATTTTACTCATTACAATTTTGATGTTTCTTGCGGCGGGTACTGTGAATGCTCAGCAGGATTCATCAGGGCAAAATAAAAAGAGATATAAACTTTTCTCGTCTGTTGGTGTACTCGCGGGCGCAGACTTAAATACCCTTTCCGGCGACTCACCGAAAGATGTATCGTATGGTGTTAAACCCGGTTTTCTCGGAGGCATATCAGTTGAATTTAACATTACTGATGATATAAAGATTCTGCTTCAGCCAATGTACAGCTTAAAGAATACAAGGTTACTTTTTGATACAGGAGAGAAAGAACTTGTTGACAGTATGGTTTCTAAGTTTGAATATTTAAGAGTTCCGATTTCTGCGAAGATACATGCTTTTAACGGTGTCACGTATTTTCTTAGCGGACTTGACTTCGGATATTTACTAAGTTCTAAATTATACGACAAAGAAAAGATAAACGGAGAGAGAGATATTATGAATATTCTAAACAGGTTCGACATAGCAGCACTTTTTGGATTCGGGGTTAACTTTAAGATTTTTTCTAACTTCTTATATCTTGAACTCAGGTATCAGCAGAGCTTGCTTAACATGAGCAATACAGGAGGTACAGCAAATACAGCATATCTTCCGACAAGGTTCAGATTAGGCGGATTTCAGTTATTAACAGGTTTTAATTTTAGTCTTTAAAACATATGCAAAACATGAATACATATAATTACATAAAATTTCAGGTCTTAATAGCAGCTGTTATGATGTTCTTTTCAACTGCAAGTAGTTCAATTGCGCAGACAGACACCACCTCTCACCCGGTTTCGCTTAACGGACATAAATTCGTTATTAATTCGACTTTAGGGTCGCCTTTCACGAATACAACATTTAAAAATATACTTGGAGCAGGACAGACTATAAACCTGCAGATACCGGCTATTGTAATCAATGGCAGGACTCTTTTACAATTACAGGGAGAGATTGTTTATACAAACCTTGCGTTTGAATATCAGCAGCAGATAAGGGACTGGCTGGCGTTTTACGGAGAATTAAAAGTAGTAGGCAGACTAGGAACCGAAACAGGTACATTAATTTCACAGGGAGTAAATCTTGTTACGGGATACAATCTCGGCTGGAAGTTTAAAGTTCTGGAAACAAAGAAACTGAGGCTTTCAACAAACCTGAACATAGCAAAATCGAGTTATACAACTTTTGATTTACCTGCTTTTATAAAGGGTATAATTGACAGCGGAAAAGTTACCCCGGGAAACAAGCTTGTCGGATATACTCCACTTTTAAGGGGAGGTGTTGGAGTTCATGCTGCATACGCATTTGATGAAACGTTTGGTGCTATTGCGAAACTTTTTGTTGATTACGGAGAATCGGTAAAGAGAGGTGAGAATGATTTATTCAACTATAATTACGGACTTGCGTTTGATGCAGACCTTTACCCAAAACACAATGTACCGCTTGGATTTTTATTAGGCTTTTACCATGCTTCACTTCCTACTTTTAGGGAACAAACTTCGAGAGACCCGAATGAATTATTGTTCCAGTTAAACTATACAGGAAAGAAGTATCTGAACATAGGTGCAGAAGTTAATTACCGCTGGTATTTGCCGGAAAAGTTTGACGAGTATATAAATTTTCTGACATTTAATCTTCATACATCAATTTATTTTTAAACAAATGAGAATAAAATTATTTTTATACATTTATAACAACCTTTTTACAAACTAAACATTACAAAAATGAAAAGAACCAAATTTGTTTTAGGGTTACTGATTGCTGTATTTGCTCTTTCGGCATCCGTCACCTTGTTTTCATGCTATCCTTATGGAAGTACAAATCCTGTTGATTATGATGTGTACCTTACGCTTCATAAAACAGATTTAACAAGCTACAAAAACTACAGAACATACATTATGCGTGATTCTGTGGCTCATGTATCAGATGGCACCTCAGGTACCATTACAAGAGCTTACGATAACACAATACTTTCAAAGGTTGCTTCAAACATGGCAAGTCTCGGATATACACGCCTTACAAACCTTGCAGACACGGCGACGGCTGACTTAATCGTCAGTACTGCATTAACCAACTCAACAACCTATTATGTTGATTACTACTATCCCGGCGGATACTGGGGCTATGGCTATGGATATTATTATCCATGGACAACTGTTTACTCTGTATCAATGGGCTCTGTTCTGGTAACTATGATTGACAAAAAGAGCTATCAGCCAGGCACTAATAAATCACCGGCGGTATGGATGGGAATCCTTAACGGAGCGGCGGGAGATCCAAGCACTGCTGCAACGAGAATATCAGACGGAATTAATAAAGTATTTGCACAATCGCCTTATTTAAAAGTAAATTGAATTATTGTTAAATTAAAAATATCAAAAAATGAAGAAAATTAAATATATTTTATTTATTATGCTGGCGGTAGTTGTATTCTCGCCGCTTAAATCAAACGCCCAGGATAATGAAGTGTTTCTGGGTTATAATTTTGCCGTTCCTCTTCCGGATTCAAAAGACTGGGTATCAAATGTAAGCTATTACGGACTTGAGCTGAATTTTAAAAGATTCCTGAAACCACAGGTATCTGTAAGCTTAAGCTTTGCATGGAACGTGTTTTACAAAGAAACAACTGACATTATTGCACTGAAGAATGCGGATGTATCAGGTCTTCAGAACCGTTACATAAACACATTCCCTATGATTGTAGGAGCACAGTATTATTTCGGCAACAGCAAGAAGGTCAGGCCTTACATTGGGGCAGGTGCCGGAGCTTTGTATTCAACAAGAAGACTTCAGATAGGAATTTACGATGCAACAGAATATAAATGGCGTTTTATGGTTCAACCTGAGTTAGGAGTGATTTTCAACGTAGATCGCTCTTCGGATATTGGACTTGGCGTTACTTACAACTATGCCCTTCCATCTACATCGGAAATAACAGGCAAAGACATAAGTGAATCATGGATAGGAATAAAATTGTCCTACGGATGGAAAACAGGTTTCTAATAACTTTTTCATAAATAGCAGTCCCCGGCGTGTGTTCCATCGCCGGGGAATTGTAATTCGTATCAACCTAAAATTAAATTATAAAAACTAAAGAAATGAATAAAAATTCAGTATTAAAGTTTATCGTTCTGGCAGCAATGCTCCTGAACTCCGCATTAGCTTTTGCGCAAAACGATACAGACAGTTTGAAAAAATTTATTGAAGACGTAAAAGCAGACAAGAAGGCACTGATATTGGCAAACATGGACTTAACTGAAACACAGAAGGAGCAGTTTATACCTATATACGACGCATACCAGGCAGAACTAAAAAAACTTAACGAAAGAATCGCGTCACTAATAAGCAACTATGCATTTGTTTACAACAGCGGAAAGATTACGGAGGATGCCGCCTTGCAGCTTCTTGAAGAGTTGTTTTCTATAGAAAACAGAGAAGCCGAAATAAAGGGAGAATATTCAAAGAAACTTCTCGCTGTCATTTCTGCTGTAAAGGTTGCAAAATATATGCAGATGGAAAACAAAATAAGGGCAATAATAAAATACGAGCTTGCTTCTCAAATACCGCTCGCATATTAATTTAGGGGTCTGACACATTTAATTAAACAAACAAAATAACAATGAAAAAAATAATTTTGGTTATTGGAATCTTTTTCGTTGTAGTTTCGGTATATGCACAGCCGAGCGCAGATGATCTTGCAAAACAAATGGCAAACCCTCTTGCCAGTCTTATCAGCGTGCCTTTTCAATTTAATTTTCAGTTTAATTTAAACAAAGCTGATGGCGGAGAGAACGGGTATAAAGTTCTTCTTAACGCTCAGCCTGTAATTCCTATTAAGCTTAGCAAGAGTTGGAATATTATCGGCAGAGTAATTACCCCCGTAATTTCTCAGAGGGACGTGACCGGAAAGAACATGGAACAAAACGGAATTGGAGATATACTGGTAACGGCTTTTTTATCTCCTAACAAAGGCGGTTTAATATGGGGAATAGGTCCTGTATTTCTTCTGCCTACCGCCACGAATGAATTGCTGGGTTCAAAGAAATGGGGTGTAGGACCGAGTCTTGTTACTCTTTATCAACCGGGTAAATGGACTGTTGGCGGATTGTTTAGTCAAACGTGGTCAGTAGCGGGTGACACTGCCAGAGCTGATATCAGTTCTTTTTTTGCACAACCCTTTCTGGTTTACGGATTTACAGGAGGTGCTACATTAGGGTTGACATCTGAGAATAATTACGACTGGAATTCGAAAAGATTAGTCTATGGAATGATCGGATTACAAATGGGACAGGTGTTTAAAATCGTCGCTAAACAAACTGCGCAAGTTAAGATTACCCCGCTGATTTATTATGCAAACCGGGAGGTAATAAAACCACAATGGGGTTTCAGAGCTGAAATAGCGTTACTATTTCCCAAATAGCAATAAAAAGAAAAGTTGATTATTCTTGAGGTGTTCATTTTTGAATACAAAATAAATAAAGATATAATTAAAAAAAGGTTAGGGTTGCGATGGGAAACTGAAGATCCGCATATTGAAATATTTTAGAGTTATAATATCAGATTTCGATAAAAAGAACAAAATAAAATGTTTAATAAAATCAAAAATACAGTTTTATTCCTGACAACATTTTTACTCGTTGAAACAGGCATACTGTTTTCACAAGAACTGGAACCAAGGAGTTATTCTGTCATTCCCAAAGACCTGAACGGATTAGTATTGGGATATTCTTATTCCAACGGTGCAATTATTACTGAAGGAACGTCCCCTTTAAACGATTTTAATGTTATCTCACATGCAGTAGTTATTGGCGGTTTAAGGTCATTTGGACTATTCGGAAAATTAGCAAGGGTGCAGGCGTCGATTCCTTTTGTTTCTATGTCCGGTGATGTAAAAGTTAACGACAGGGATACATCAGGAAGCAGAACAGGATTAGCTGATGCTAATTTTCGCATTGGGATTAACCTGTTCGGCTCTCCGGCAATGTCTCCAAAGGAATTTTTCAGGTTTAAAGAAGAAGCCGTGCTCGGCACAAGCGTTGTAGTTTCTATACCGATTGGTCAGTATGACAAAACTAAACTCATAAATCTCGGCTCAAACAGGTGGGGTTTTAAACCCGAAATAGGTTTCTCATACGGTTATAAAAATTTCTATTTTGAAACTTTCACAGGAGTATGGTTTTTCACTGCAAATAATGAATACTATAAAGGCACTACGCTTAAACGCGATCCAATATTCAGTTTACAGGCGCATACATTATATATTTTCCCTTCAAAATTATGGATTGGTCTGGATTTGACTTATTTTTCAGGGGGTAAATCGCAAATCAACGATGTGTATAAAAATGATTTCATGGAAAATACACGTTTCGGCGGTGTTATCGGTTATCCAATTAACTCGAATCATTCTTTGAAATTTCAGGTTCATACAGGAATAAATACTGCAATAGGTACTAACTACACAATTTTAACTCTGGCTTATCAGTATATATGGTTTTAAATCTTTGGTTTATTACAAACAGCTAATCTCAGTGTAAATATAATTGCCGTTGACTTTAGTCAACGGGTTATAAGTCATAATAGAAAGTAAATGCCAGTCTGTTTGCCATGCCTGTTTCACCAACCTTGTTTTTCGAAAAACCGATATTATATTCTGCACCGACTCTAAACCCTCTTTTTGAAAACCAGAAAGTATTTAAACAAATATAATGGCCGATTGAGAATGTATCATCGGGACCGTAGCCGCTGTCGGCAACATACAAAGCTCCGTACACAAGGGAGGTGCTTACATTAACCGTTCTGAATTCCTTTGTTAGACTCAGAAATCCTCCGTATGATGCGAGAAGTTGATAATGTCCCGAAGAAGGGTCAATAGCTACGTCTATATTCTTGTTTTGCGAAACATTCAGGAAGCTCGTGATCCCCTTTCCCGCAAGTGCCTGAATCATTATGTTGTAGTCTTTCAAGAAATTAATACTGCTGCTTAACATTCCGCCGTATCCCGTTATTACATCAAGGTTTCCGGATAACTCCCTGACAGATATGCTCCGCAAAATACCCGAAAACTGAATATGCCCAAATCTAAACTTCTTGTTAATGCTCGAAGCTAAATCAGGTACTACCTGAGATACCGGTTCAAGAGTGAGTGTATCGGGTACTTTTATGTTAACATTCGGGGATTCTATGCTGAGCCTGAATGTCCATCCTTTAGGAAGTTCCTTATAAGCGCGAATCTGAACAGACCTGAGCGAAACTGCCGTAGGGGGACCGTCAATGTCAACTGTATTTGGCATTGATTTTACATCACTGAATACCGTCCATGTCTGGCCCGCTAATAGAAATCCGGAAAACCCGTATGCATGCCTTAATCTTAAGTGATTTCCATCGCTGTTAAAATCTGTTTCTACTTTTGAGGATATATTTCCTATCGGTGAATTAAAGTTTGACTCAAGACCAAATCGTGTAAGATTGGTCGTCATAAAAAAGCTTTCCTCGTTTTTATTGTCACCCCCGACCGGTATATCCGTAATACTGAAAGAAGTACCGCCTTTTAATCCGTTAAAGTCATATGCCCCAAATACCCTTACAGAGGCGTAAAGTCTTAGGCTGGCAGTGCCATCATTCGATTCAATAAAAAAACCTTTTTGCTCAATTCCATCCTGCGGGTGATTGTCAGAAGCGGATGTGTCTTTTACTGATTTATTTTTGACGGTCGTGTCCTTTTCTCCGTAATAAATATTGACACCATTCTTTGATGAATCAGACTGGGCATTTAGGAAAGATGTATCCGCAAGAAATAAAAACAAAACAAGTGTTAATAGAAAAAACTGTTTCATGCTTTCATTTTATGGTTTATATTCAATTTGCTCAGGTAAATTAATAATTTAAAACCTACAGAATACTAAAAATAATACCTGACGGTTGCCACCGTTGTTATGGTCTTTACACTTATGTCTGTTACCTTAAATTTTTGGTTTGAGTAAGTAGATTCGATTCCAACATCAAAATCTTTATGCCCTGTATAGCCAATCTTGAAACCGACAGTAAACACGTTATCAACATTTTCGCCTGTTTCTGAAAAAACGTTGTACTTAACACTGCCCAGAACGCCGATAGGGAAATTAATATGTTTTACATTAAGGAAATCAATCGAACCGGCAAGTCCGATTCTTACATTGCCCCGTGTTTTTCCCTGAAATGACTCACCAAATCCATAACCAAGGTTTCCGACAAAACCCATCCAGTTATAAGGTGCCCATGCGGCATGGGTGCTTAGGAAAAGCCTTTGAATGTTATCTTCGGATAACAAATCGTTTCTAAAAGTTGTATCGCCGTAATTTTGCACTGCGTTTTTTATATAGTCGAATATTGAATATAAAAATATCCTGCTCGAACTAAATTCGGCATTCCCCGATAAGACAAACTTTTCATTGTTTATTAACCTGACAGTAGAGCCTAATGTATAACCATAAGTATAAGAGACGCCGGAAGTTAGGATAGTATAGGTGTTGTTTCCAAGTCTGCCATATCCCGCGTAGCCTGCGTTGAAGGCAAGCCAGTCATTAACGGCATACTGAAATTCAATACCTCCGTTTACATAAGATAAATCACCTTTGATTGTATCAATAACCGTACCTTTAAAATTTTTTACATAACTTTCCAGATCAATTGCAAGACCTGTTCCGGCTTTGGCTTTAAAGAAAGTGTTTACAAACGGGTCTTTTATCATCTCGTTTGGCATAAACCTGAACCCGTTGAGAATAGGGAGTCTTTTCTCCTGTCTTAATAATGATGAATCTTTTGTGTTGCTCTGTGCAGACACAAAATTACAGCTTAATAAAAACAAAGAAATCATTAGCAAAAAGGATTTCATGTTGTTCATTTTTTCAACCTGTTGATTAATTTTGATGTAATCTTTTTAATAATAAATAAAATAGCAATAATTTAGATTAATAGTAATTATAAATCTTTTCACGCACCTCTGTTAGAACCACAGCTCTTAGAGTAAAACAAGCTTCCAGCTTGTTACTTTTAGAATTCTTTCTAAAATAAGATAAGTCTGAGTTCAAATGTGATTTGTGAAACAGCAATTATATCGTTGCCTTCTTTTATCTGCTGATTAATTTGTAAACGGGTCTTTATTTTGTTTTCCGTGACAGTTTTTAAACTTAATGCCGCTCCCGCACGGACAGGGATCGTTCCTTTCTGCTTTAGAAAAAAGCTCATTCATTCTCAGTTTTTCTTCACGTAAATACTTTACAATGTCTGAGGGTGCCTGGTTCATCTGCAGTTTTTTTACCATAAACTTCATCGGCAAGTCTATGTAATTGAAGAATGCCCTGTATCCTTCGCAGAGATAGTTCAATCCGGGCTCTCCGTCGGGAGTTTTTATAAACCTGTTCTTTGGACACTCACCGTGGCAGGCAAATCGCACTTCGCATTTAAGGCAATAATTTGGCAGTGTGTCCAGTTTGTCGTTTCCGAATTTAATCTGCTTATCTGTTATTATTAGATCGGTCATGTGCTTTTCAAGAATGTTGCCAAGCAAATACCCCGGCTCTACAAAGTGGTCGCATGAATATAAATCGCCGTTATGCTCCATTGTAAGCGCATTTCCGCACTTCTCTGCGAATATGCACATTGATGCGGGTTGACCGTACCACGATGCAAGTGCGGCATCAAACATCTGAACATATACTTCTCCGACATCATTTCTTACCCACTCATCAAATATCGTAATCAGAAAATTACCCCATTGCTTAGCCGTTAAAGAGCGTTCAGTAACCTTGTCACCTTCCTGAAACCCGGTTTCATTATCCCTTTCAACTATTGGTATAAACTGAATGAATTTTGCTTTAAGATCATCTCTGAAAAATTTATAAATTTCAAGTGGGTAGTCCGCATTTCTTGAATGTACCGTAGTAAGAAGATTAAAATCAACGTCATATTTCTGCATAAGTTTCAAAGCTTTTAATACTTTGTCGAATGAACCATGTCCGCTCTTGTCAACGCGGTAATAATCATGAAGTTCTTTGGGTCCGTCAATACTAAGGCCGATAAGAAAATTGTTATCTTTGAAAATTTTACACCACTCATCATCCACGAGTATTCCATTCGTTTGCATGGTGTTGAGAATTGTCGTGTTTGGTTTTCTGTACTTATTTTCGAGTTCTATTGACCGTCTGAAAAAATCTTTTCCCATCAGTGTGGGCTCGCCGCCTTGCCAGGAGATTGTTACCTCAGGAACGTTTTGGGACTCTATCATTTGCTTTATGTATTCTTCAAGGAGTTCATCTGCCATTCTGAACCTGCTTCCCGGGTAGAGCATTTCCTTGGACAGGAAAAAGCAATACTTGCAGTCAAGGTTGCAAACGGCTCCTGTTGGCTTTGCAAGAACACTGAAATAATCGGGAGATTTTTTAGTTACAGTCATTAATCACTTAAAGTTATTTTCCTTGTTTCTGTTCTGTTATTTTTCCCATTTCCATTTCATCTCTTAATTCCTTGTTCAGGAAATAGTTAAGGAAGGTTCTTATTACTGCAACAACGCCGACAATTATTAGATTTTCATAAGTCGGATTAACTGTTGTTTTAATAATATCTGACGCCAGCTGAAACTCAAGTGCAAGAACAAGCCATCCTCCGAATTTCATACGTACCCTGTTGTGCAACGGTGTTTTATCTTCATTCCTTATTTTTAATGCCAGGGATATAGACAAAACTAAGCCGGTTAAAATACAAATAACTGAAATTGCTTCAAGAAGTAAAGACACACTTTCCCCGATTGTAAAAAAGATTTTCGTGATTTCTTCTAATATTCCGTTCATGGCTTATAGGTTTTTGCCAAACTTAAACACTAAACCGCCCCCGAATCCAACCTGCAGCATTGATGAGTTTGTTGTAAGTCCTGCACTTGTACCACCGGTTCCAAGATAGAAACCGCCGCCTACACTCTGTACTGCGGATAGAATATGAGCCTGCAGCTTTAATCCGACCTGTTTGGTTGCCATTATATTAACGCCTGCTTTTACCTGCCATGCAAATTTTGTTGTTGAAGTTTCTGCTCCAACTAACGGCTCCTTATTCTCCAGAATTGCGGCTCCAATCATTGCGCCTGCAAAAGGCTCGAACGGAGATTTTGGAATTACAAGATATCTGGTTACTCCAAACATAATGTAATTAATACCAAGTTTAAAATTTTTATTATATGCGACGCCTGTATAATAATCTGTAGGTACATCTGTATCCTGCCTGAAATATGCAACTTCAACACCGTAATCTTTTAACGCATTGTATTCAAAGCCGCCACCCCAGAGCGCACCGCCTTTTATGGTACCTCTGAAATAGTTATTGCCGTTCGACGCCTCTACGTCATCATCCAGCGTATAGAAGCCGTATCCGTGAATACGAAAGGTCTGTGAATATGCATTGTTATAAATTGCTGCCGCAACTGCAAGTAAAATAACAAGAGTAAATAATTTTTTCATGGTTTTAAATTTTAGTTTATATTAATGGTTTATGTTTTTTCTGCGAAAAATATTATTGTAAAAATATAATTACATGGAATATTATTAATGATGCAAAAATATTGACCGTTTTTTCCCATACGGCTAAGTTCACAGCAGGGCTCCTGTTTTTATATTTAAAGAATAATCTTCTAAAACAATTATGACATTTGATTTTAACACTGCAAACAACTCCTTGCCGGGTTTAAAAAGAAATTTACCTTTTGTGAATGATAGTTTTTTGCTCGCCGATATTAAAGATACTTGCTTTGTCTTCAATATTATATTCTTTTAAAAGTTTTTTGAATTTAAAGAGCGGTTCGTTAGCATCCGCAAGCCTGAACTGAAACACCCCGTAGTGAATGGGCATCAGGACTTTTGCTTTCAGGTCAAGAAATATTTTGATTGCACCCTCGGGATAAACGTGCCTTTTGTTTCCGCATCCTTCGCACTCTTCGCATGGACCGA
>JBHELA010000180.1:0-4447 GCA_041859005.1 Ignavibacteria bacterium | reverse complement strand
GAGGTTCATGATTATGTACTTGAAATCGCTCGTGAAACTTATATCTCCCGACTCAGCTGAAATTACATTCCTTATCTCGGGATTGGAATAATCATAAATGAAAACTCCTTCAAGATTGTTGCTGTTTTCAAAAGTTTTCTTGACGAGTATTCGTGCACCGCCTATATCATCTGAAAATTTTCCCGCTTCAAGAATGAAAGTAGGCTTTGTCTTTGAGATATCCTGCAGTAATATTCTTGCCTGATGATTTGCTTCGGGAAGAACATCGTTATTAAAAAGCACCATAAGATATGTAATTAGCAGTGCAAACATCATAACCGGTATCATCAATTTCTTAAGGCTGATGCCTCCTGCCTTAATTATTGTTATCTCGTTTGTAGATGAGAGTCCTCCAAAAGCCATTAGCGTTGAAACGAGTACAGCCATAGGAACTGCAAGAGTAACCATCCATGCAAGGTTCAGGGAAATAAGCTGTATTATTATCCACAGACTGAGTCCTTTTCCGACAAGCTGGTCAATTGATTTTATAAGGAACTGAAACAGAAAAAGGAACATCAGCGTCATTAAAGAAAAGACGAATGGTCCTGCGTGTGCCTTAAGTATGTATTTGTAGATTATCAACAAATCAAAATATTAAAATTGATAATCATAAAACAGACAAATTCACCCTATTGCCCGGGTCCATATTTGAACCAACTAAACCTAGCGGACAACACGCTTACTTGCAGAATAATCAAGAACTTATTCTTTAGACACTTTTATAGTGTATTTTCTTTTATTGATAAATGATGTAATTTTTAAGGATAATGAAATCTATAACTTTAATATTATCTGTTTATAAGAAGGTCAAAGAACTCGGAATCTTGCTATCAGCTTTAACAAGGCAGACTCACAAAGACTTTGATGTTATTATTGCTGATGACGGCTCGGGAGAGGAAATGCAAAAATTTATAGTAGATAATAAAAGCAGATGCAATTACAATATTACTTGTGTCACACAGGAAGACCATGGTTTTAGGAAGAATAAAATCCTGAATAAAGCTGTCGTCTCATCAAACAGCGACTATCTTATATTTCTTGACAGCGACTGCATCCCGCATAAAGATTTTATCAAAGCTCATTACGAAAATTCAGAAAAGAACACTGTCCTTGTTGGAAGGAGAGTGCATCTTAATAAGAAGCTTTCAGATATGCTATCTGAAGAGTTTGTTATTACGAATGAATTTGACGGATTTTATCTAAAGGCTCTCGGAAAATCAATTGGGTTTAACGATACTGTATCCACTGCTGAAGAGGGGATTGTATTGAAGAATAAACTTATAAGGAAGGCAATCAGCAGTAAAAACTTACACATAGTTGGCTGTAATTTTTCTGTTTCAAGAGAACTGCTTCTTAAAATAAACGGATTTGATGAAAACTATGTAGGAGCCGGCATAGGTGAGGACTCGGATATCGAATACAGGCTGGGGCTGATTAATGCTGATTTTAAGTCAGTAAGGAATCTTGCCGTTGTTTTTCACATGTACCATCCGAAAACAATTGAAAGCAATTCGAACTACGATTACTTTCATAACAACGTAATGCTAAAGAAAGAATCCTATTGTAAGAACGGTGTTATAAAAGTTTTTTAGAAATTAAATTCTGTAATTTTCTCAAACACTTCTTCCACGGTAACACTGTTGATGGTGTCCGTTTTTGATTCCACACACTTAGAATTATTGTATAGAGGCTGCCATTCTGCCGTGTCTCCTTTGCGGAACACTGAAACCGTGTTTGTTCCCGTGAATGCAGCGAGGTGCATAACTCCGGTATTGTTCGTAACATAAACGTTTACATGCTTTAATACAGACGCAAGTCCGTAAGCATCCATATCTTTATTGTAAATATACGGTATGTTTGCTTCTTTTAGATTTGATTCAAGTTTGTCAGTAATATTCTTGTCAAGAAAACCTGATGTTATCATTATGTAAGGATTATACCTTTCGTATGATTTCTTTATTATTTTAAAATAGTTGATAACATCCCAGATGTATGCAGCGTTGCCGCCTCCCGGATGGAAACCGAAAACAAGTCTGCTCTTATCAGGGAAATTAGCCGCTGCATAAGCGTTACCGAATGCAATGTCTTCATCGCTGAGACCAATTCTCATCTTCTTTATTTCATCAATAGAAATATCGCATCCGAGATGTTTTATGCTGTCAAGAAACCTGAACACCTGATTCGTTTCGTCACGTACCCAGTCGGTTTCAAGTTTTACGTCGAGAACAAATCCAAGCCTGTTCTTCTTCTCATCAACTCTTGCAAAACCAATTTTCTTCTTACCTTTAGCAAGCATTGCTATCATGTATGAAGTTGAGGAAATTCTTATGGTTGTCGGCACAATAATAATATCAAAATTCTTCTTTCTCAGGTTCTTAAAGAAATCATAAGCAACTTTGAAGTTGTTTTTTCTGAAAATCGTAAACTCATTTATGTACGGATTAAGTTTCTTGAGGTTTATGTTGTAGTTTGTAGGACATCCGATAAATGTAATGGAAGAATCAGTATATTTATTCTTCAATGCTTCGAACATTGGCAGGGAGCATATTGTATCTCCGAGCTGTATGCTCTGTGGTCTTATGATTAATATTTCAGTCAATATTGCTGTGTTTTGTTAATCAAATTTAATGCTATTCAAATATAAAATAAATGATATAAATGATAAGTTTCCAAGCAAATCATTATTAACAACTAATTAGCGGGGGTTTGCTTACTTAACATTTTCATTTACCCATTTAAGAAAGCTTTCTTCGTTTACATTTCCGTAAGCATCATACATGTATTTTATAATTTCTTCCTGTATCTCTTCTTCTGTTTTTCCTGACGTTTTAAGCAGCATCACATAATTCGAAAGTTCATCTGCAAGTTTTTTCTCCTCCGGAAATGATAAGTCGAATGCGTTTATTAGTTTGGGATTATCCGGATTTTTACTGTCGTAATAGTATAACGAAACATCTTCTAACATAACCAAGCCGACATCTTTTGCTAAAGGTGTGAATATAGTTTCTTTATCCATGTAAACAATATTGTTGTTATATCTCAATTTTATTTTATAAGGAGTATCTTTGTACATAAAACGAATCATAAAATAATTGTCTTTACCGGCAGGATACTCATTTTCATTCAAATCGAGTTTATAAGTTTCTATAATACAAAAAACAACTCCGAACTCCTCAATGAGAGGTTTGTCATCGCTCCTTGTGTCGAGTGTAGCTTTGTTTTTTGATAAAACGGAAGAAACTGCACTTATGATTACGCCCTCAATTTCGCTCGTCCTGCTTTTTTTAGCTCGGAGAGTATACTTACCCTTTGAAGTGCTGTGCACTATCGCAACAGCATCCGCTGTCTTGAAAATGACATTATCATTTCCGCATATCTGGTCGTCTTTCTGAAGTACCTGTCCAGTGCTTTCAAGCACAATAGTACCTTTGATTTTCATTATTATGTAGCAATCCTGCGCCTTTAACAACATAGGAGCAAGAAGAAAAACCCCTGTAAGTAATGTTATTATTTTTGTTTTCATGATTATAAAATATGAATTAACTATATTCCTGTTTCAAGTATTGCTTTCCGCCTGTTTCTTACTCTGGTTAAGAGTGAATCGACTAACTTAAAGTAAATAGCAATTATTAAAATATTAATATGAATATTATACAGCAAATAAATAACAACAGATGCAATAATCAGATAAAAAAGATATTTTAGTAGTCTGACAAAGAATTTCCCGATACGATGCTGAGAAAGCTTTTTAATGTATTTCCGTTCAAGTAAATTTTTATCGGAAAACACGTCCAGTGAAATAAGAAAATACGTTATGAATAATATTGCAATAAACACAGGCTTAATAAGATTCTCTGACTCTTTTAAAGTAAGAAAAACATTTAAAAGAATTATTGCTCCCGGCATGTTTCCAACTAAGGTCTGATGAATATCTCTTTCCTGGAAATCACCTATGATTACTATCCTGTCTTTAATCGTTTTGGCTATTACGGAATCTGGAAGTGACATAAACTCTCCAAGGTTAACATAAGGATAAGGGTCGGGGGACATATATTCTCTTATATCATAATATCTTACCTTAAAGTCGATAATTATTGTATTAAATGCAGGTTTCCCGTTCATCAGACTTATAATACCCCTATTAATAAAACTTGCGTTGTATATATCCAGATACATTTTAAGCGGAAGACTTGGAAGAGAATCTATCTGCATCAGGGAGTATTTCAGGAAAGAACCCTCAATTATGTTATAATCTGAAAATCCCTTATTGATGTTAAAGATTGGCTCCTGTATTTCGTTATCTGAACCGATATGATACGGAATTATTATGTTCTTTAAATTTAATAGATTTTCGTTAAGTGCTGAGTCATATGGAGAAGGGTCTTTAAAGAATATATCACAAATCACA
>JBHELA010000005.1:0-13450 GCA_041859005.1 Ignavibacteria bacterium | reverse complement strand
TTTACCTTTTTTGCTTTGTAGAGATTGTTTAATAAAGCTTAAACTTTCATCGTGAAGTTTGTTGAAATCAGAAACTTTGAGCTTCTTATTGTTTTTCAGAATACAATCAAAATCAGCAACATTCTGTTGAATATTTCTTTCGTGTACAACGCTTATCCTTGACCATAAGGAACTGAATACAAAATTAATATTTTCGTATTTGATTTCAATATTATGAACAATGTATATATTATTTCTTAGCTGCATATTAATTGAATTCTTGAAATCATTAATATCTCTGTAATAAAATTCATGATTACCCGGAACCCAGAAAACCTTTTTATAATTTTCAGAAATGAAAGTAAAAAATGGATTTGCATAATTTTCATCCTGTAAAGGTACAATATCCCCTGCTAATATCAGTATATCACCTTTGACAGACAGCGGATGATTTTTTAGATATTTGCTGTTCTCTTCATATTCAAGATGTAAGTCGGAGCAATACTGAATTCTCATTGCATATATTTAATTATTAGAACCAACTATAAAGTTTCTAATGTTAATTAGATTGCACAGTTAAGTTAATCAAAATCAAAGCATAATCATTAGATTTATTTTTGCAAAACATATCTTGCGAACCGGCTATCACCTACTTCAGCACCTTAAGCTCTTCGGGGAAGAGCTCCGGGTTTAATGCTTTTCTAATATGTATAAATACGTCGTCGACTGAAATATGGCTCATGCAAGAAGGAGCCTTGCATCCATAATCATGACCGAGATATAGACACGGACTGCAGTACTTATCACTCTGAATCAATACAGTATTCTTGCTGTATGCTCCCCATTTCGCAGGGTTGGTAGGTCCATGCAAGCCCATTGTCTTTGTACCCATACAAGAAGCCAGATGGAGCATTCCCGTGTTGCTGCAAACAATCAGAGTCACTCTTTTAATTAAAGCTACTACATCGTCAAGTGAAAACATACCTGCGATATTGATTATTTTATTTGTGTTACCGTATAATTTCCTTAGTCCGCTTTCAAGTTCGTTGCATTTCTGTTTTTCATTCGGTGCACCCGTAATAAGTATTACTATCTCATTATTGAATTCTATCAGCCTTTTTCCTAGTGCAACATAGCTTGGAATATCCCATTCTCTCGGAGCTCCCAGTCCCCCGCATCCCGGATGCAGAGTAACAACTGTTCTTCCGTTTAATTCTTTCTCTCTAAAGAATGCTGCTGCAGTTTCCTCATTTTTATCAGTCAGAAAATACTCCAAAACGTAATCACTTTGATATACAGGTACGAAAAGCGGGGTCAGCAAATCCATAAACGTATCAAGCTCGTGCTTCTCCTTTGAATGATTTATAACACGATTAAACATAATATGTTTATACTGTCCCGGAGTTTTAAATCCGACAGAAAACTCATACCTAAGCAGTGCGATAATAATAGCGCTAATTCTCGACCATTGCTCAGTATCGATAATAATTGAATATTTGTTTTTTCTCAACGAATATATCATCCGCAGAAACTTAAACGGATTTTTTAAATAGCTGTGAACATTCTCCACGAGTACTTTATCAACGTAAGGAACCTTTCGGATTATAGATTCATTTATTTCCGAACAAAGAAAAGTAATTTCAGCTTTTGGGTAAGCTCTGCGAAGAGTTCTCAGCATTGGAATCAGCATGATGCTGTCACCTATTGCAGCAAATTTGACGACAAGTATTTGATTAATATCGTAAGCAGGAAATGATTTTCTTCTTTTAAACAGCAGGGCTAATACCATCAGAATTGGTATGCCGAGAAACCTGTCTAATTTGCGATAAAGAAGCTTACGATTCATTAAATTGTTTTAAGAAGATATTTTGCAAATTAAGCATTAACAAATAAACTTACAAAATATTTATTTTAAGCAATAGCAGTGAAGTATCCTGACTTTCTGAATTCATTAACAGCAAAATTAAGTTTATCCCTGTCTCCACCATTAAAAAAGCCGTATATCACAGCACCGCTGCCGCTCATCGATGAAAAGACAGCACCCATTTTATAAAGGTCATCTTTAACTTTTTCAAGTATAGGATATTTTGGAAAAACTACTTTTTCAAAATCATTAACAAAAAGATCTTTATTCTCAGGATTAAAATAAGTCACCTGATTCAATACCTGCTCTTGTGAATATCCATTTGATATTCCAAGGCTATCGTAAGCTAATTTAGTTGATACATGCTGATTGGGATTAACAAGGAGAATATCATAATTTAAAACGAAGCTGTTTAGAAGATGAAGATTCTCACCTTTTCCTGTTGCGTAACAAGGTTTCTGTATCAGGAAAAAAGGTACATCGCTCCCTACTTCAAGAGCACAGTGAATAAGTTTTTCTTTTTCCTCTGTAATATTAATGCTGAAGTGCTTCACCAAATATCTGATTACGGCACCTGCATCTGAGCTCCCGCCGCCAAGACCTCCCCCGATCGGTATATTTTTCCTGAGTTTAATATCTATCTTATAATTTTCTTTTATGCGGAAGGTATTAAAAAACGACTGTACTGCCTTGAAGCATGTGTTGTTCTTATTCAGATGGACGTTGTTCTTTTCTGTTCTTATAATTATGGAATTTGTTCCTGCATCAGATTTATGAATCTGGATAATTAAATCATCATAAAGTTTTACCGGATAAAATATTGTCTCCAGATTATGGTAGCCGTCATCTCTCTTGCTTAAGATTCTTAAGCCGACATTTATTTTTGCAGGTGCCTTTATTAACATAATATTTATATAATAAAGGTATTGTATAATAACAAATATGCAATTACAACAATACCTTATTAAAACTTAGAACTATACTATATTGCCCATTTAAGGTAAACCGAACCCCATGTATATCCAGCACCGAAGCTTGTAAGAATTAAATTATCTCCTTTTTTTAATTTACCGGCGTAATAGTATTCCGAGACACAAGAAGGAATTGTTGCTGAAGTTGTGTTTCCGTATTTATCGATGTTTACCATTACTTTATCTAAACCAACTCCCATTCTATCTGCTGTTGCTTGAATAATTCTCATGTTTGCCTGATGAGGGACGAGATAAGCTACATCCTCAGACTTCAGATTATTCTTTTCCATTATTTCAACTGATACATCTGCCATTCCTTTTACGGCTGCTTTGAAAACAACCTTACCGTCCTGATGAACGAAGTGCATTTTCTTGTCAACTGTTTCATGTGAAGCGGGATGCAGACTTCCGCCGCCGGGTTGATTCAGTGAGTCTTTTCCTGAACCGTCAACATGCAATATGTGGTCGATAATACCTATTGTTTTATCTTCAGTCGGTTCCAGTAAAAATGCAGCTGCTGCATCACCAAACAGAATACAATTGTTTCTGTCAGACATATCAGCTAAAACCTGCATTTTATCCGCGCCTATAATAAGTACATTCCTGTAAGCTCCGCTTTGAATGAACTGAATAGCAGTCGAGAGCCCGAAGATAAAACCTGAACATGCTGCTGAAAGGTCAAATCCGAATGCATTCTTTGCACCGATAGCTTCAGCGACTAAGATTGCAGTTGCAGGATACATCATATCAGGTGTTACTGTTGTTACAATAATAAGATCAAGTTCTTCCGCAGACATTCCTCTCTTATCGAGAGCCATCTGTGCAGCTCTGATAGCCATGTATGAAGTTCCCTGATCCGGTTCTAAAAATCTTCTTTCTGAAATACCTGTTCTTGTTTTTATCCACTCATCTGTCGTATCAAGAAAACTCTCATAATACGAATTAGGGATAACTTTGTCGGGGAAAAAATGTCCGACCGCACTAACGTAAGCATTGAAAGGTCCTTTGTTGCCCATTTATTTATCCTTTATTTTCTTTTGATTCTTCAATGAATTCATCATTCGAGTCCGTGTTAGGAGCACTTGACTTAACAGGGTCGAAGATTATTTCTTCTGTACCCTTTTTCAACTTTACACGTACTTTTGCATTCTCTTTTATATTGCCCTTGAGTATCTCCTCACTGAGAGGATCTTCAAGATACTTCTGAATAACCCTTCTCAATGGTCTTGCACCGTAATTCTGGTCATACCCTTTATCGCCAAGAAGTTCTTTTACGGGTTTTGATAATTCAATCGTAATATTCTGATTACCAAGTCTTTTCTGCAAAGTTTCAACAGAAATCTCAACAATTTTAAGAATGCTGTCTCTGCCAAGCTGATGGAACACTATAAAATCGTCAATTCTGTTTAAAAATTCAGGGGAAAAAACTTTCTTAACTGCATCGTTAATAGATGACTTCATTTTATCATATTTTGTCTCATCTTTCGAATCACCAAACCCGAATACTTTATCCATTTTAAGATCACGTGTACCTATATTTGAAGTCATAATTATAATTGTGTTCTTGAAATCAACTTTGCGTCCGAGTCCGTCGGTAAGCACACCGTCATCAAGAACCTGAAGCAGTACGTTAAACGTGTCGGGATGCGCTTTCTCAACCTCATCAAGCAGAACTACACTATAAGGTTTTCTTCTGACTTTTTCAGTCAGCTGACCTCCCTCTTCGTAACCAACGTATCCCGGAGGAGCTCCAACGAGCCTTGATACATTAAATTTCTCCATGTATTCGCTCATATCAACACGGATTAATGAATCCTCAGAATCAAAAAGAAATTTAGCAAGCTGTTTTGCGAGCTCAGTCTTTCCAACGCCTGTAGGTCCGAGAAATATGAAAGAACCAATAGGTCTGTTTGGGTCTTTGAGTCCCGCTCTCGCTCTTCTTATTGATTTTGAAATCTTTTCAATTGATTCGTCCTGACCAATTATTACTTTCTTTAAATAATCTTCCATGTGAACAAGTCTTTTCGTTTCCGACTCTGCGACTTTATTCACAGGTATGCCTGTCATCATAGCAACTACGTCAGCTACGCTCTGCTCTGAAACTTCATAGAATGTGTTCTGTGCTTTCAAATCAAAATCAAATTTTGATTCTTCTAATCTTGCCATTAAGCTCTTCTCCTTATCCCTTAACTTCGCCGCTTCTTCGTAATTCTGTGCTTTAATTACTTTTACCTTTTCTTGTTTTACGGATTCGATTTCCTCTTCAAGCTTTGCAATATCCTCAGGAACCACAATGTGTGCAAGGTGAACCCTCGAGCCCGCTTCATCCATTACATCAATTGCCTTATCGGGTAAAAATCTGTCCGTGATATATCTGTCGCTCAGTCTGACCGCTTCATCAATAGCTTTGTCGGAATACCTTACTGAGTGATGCTCTTCATACTTGCTCTTTATGTTATTAAGTATTTGAATAGTTTCCTCAACTGAGGGCGGCTCTATAATAATCTTCTGGAATCTTCTGTCAAGAGCCCCGTCTTTCTCAATGAATTGTCTGTATTCGTTTAAAGTTGTTGCGCCAATACATTGCAGCTCGCCTCTCGAAAGTGCAGGTTTGAAAATATTCGAAGCGTCCAGAGAACCGCTCGCACCGCCCGCTCCGACTATCGTATGCAGTTCGTCTATGAAAAGAATGACGTCTTTTGCTTTCTCAAGTTCATTCATCACAGCTTTCATTCTTTCTTCAAACTGCCCTCTGTATTTTGTCCCTGCTACAAGAGCTGCCAGATCCAGCGAAACTACTCTTTTATTGTGCAAGACTCTCGAAACAGTTTTCTGTACTATCCTTAATGCAAGACCTTCCGCTATTGCAGTCTTTCCAACGCCGGGTTCTCCTATCAGTACAGGATTGTTTTTCTTCCTTCTGCTTAAAACCTGAGCTACGCGTTCAATTTCTTTCTCGCGCCCTACGATAGGGTCAAGTTTGTTTTCGGTTGCAAGCTTTGTTAAATCCCTCCCGAAATTGTCCAGTACAGGCGTCTTTGACTTATCCGCTTTCCTTTCTGACGTCTTGCTTTGCTGAGAAGTGCCAGCAGCTGATTTCTGTCCCGTCAGTATGTTTACAAGCTCCGTTTTTACGCTGTCATAAGTAACATTAAACTGATGTAGTATCTGCGATGCAAGGTTATCGTCTTCCCTCAGAATCGAAAGCATTAAATGTTCAGTTCCGATTATATCAGATTTAAACAGTTTTGCTTCAAGATATGTAATCTTCAAAACTTTCTCTGCCTGTTTCGTAAGAGGAATGTTACCAATCGTTAATGTACTTCCTGAATGCTTTACTGTATCCTCGATGTTTCTTTTTAGGGCGTTCAAATCAATGCCTAAATTCTTGAAAATACTTATTGCAAGCCCTTCACCTTCTCTTATTATTCCAAGCAGAAGGTGTTCAGTGCCTATATAATCATGCCCGAGCCTTATGGCTTCCTCTCTGCTGAGTCTTATTACTTCCTGTACTCTTTGAGAAAAATTACTGTCCATAACATTACTCCCTCCTGCAATTTTCCTGCAATAATTTAATTATTTTATTCGCTACAACAAATTCATCACTATTTTCAATCTCTTGTCTTGAAATTAGCGCTGCAAGTTTTCCTTCTGAAATCAGCCCTATCTGTGGTGAAGAAGGCGGATTCGGTGCAAAATATTTCCTAACTTCATTCACTGCTTCTTTTTCCATACCAGCAAACGCCGTCAGGAGCCTGTCGGGCAGTGCATTGCTTTCCTCAGCCCATTTCATTGCAAGCTTCAAACCCGGTCTCGCTTTTCCTGCCGCGCATCCGCAGACAGAATTCACGAATACAAGTACACTTCCGTGCATCTCTATTTCATCTGTTACATCTTCCCTAGTAAGTAGTTCTTTAAATCCCAGTTCCGTCACTTCATCTCTCATCGGCTGAACTAAATCCGGGTCATACGTGCTAATATCTAATTCCATGATTATTTATCCTCGTTTAATTTTTCTACTTATTAAACACATATATCAATTATTTAATTTCAAATATTTATCAAACCACTCGCGACGCAGTTTTCTGACTTCATTTCTTTCTTTCCTGAGATAGTGGTCACCGTTTTCAATCGTTTCAAGCTTTATTTCGGATCTTTTAAATTCTGATAGCCTCTTATACATCAATACTGAATCCTCATAAAATACTTTATCGTCATTAGTTCCATGTATCAGCATCAAGGGTATTTCCATATGTATCTTTTCGTAAAAATCCACTGCCGAGCGTTTTTCTATTTCATCATTTATTTTCTTCTCGTCAGCACCCTCAAAAAGTTTGTAAAACTTATCTTTAAGCTTTTTATTCCTTTCGAAATTACTCCTTAAATCGGCAAGTCCGGCAACAACTACTGCACACTTTAAGAAGTTAAGCTTTGTCAGTAATTGATATGTCATCATGCCTCCTCTGCTCCAGCCCTCGACGCCAATGTTTTCACCGTCAAAAGAAGGCATTGTCATACCAATTTTCAGCAAATTGAGAATATCGTTAATTTCTCTCCCGCCGAAGTCATCTTTTTGTCTGTATTGAGAACTAATTACAATATATCCCCACGATGCTATCTCGCCAAGGATTCCCGTTGCCAAAAAGTCATCAAGCTTCCCGCTTTTTTCATCGCCGCCCCTGTTCCAGAGAATTATGGGATACTTTTTACTTTCCGTGTCTTTTGGTTCTGCAATATAACCTTCAATAAAGTATCCTTCTGAATTATATAAAACTTTTGAAATCAGAACATTATATAAAACATCAGCTCCCCAGCCCTTTTCAATAAGATTCCTTTCAGAAGCTGACAGGTTCACTGCTTTTATTTCCTTGAATGCACTCATTTTCTACAAAATAACTAAATCGCAATATGTAAATAAGTCAAATTATCGTAATCGTAAAATTCCTTTATAGGGTTATTATTGAAATTAACAAACATTCTGAATACATACCGTTAAGATATTTTTTCGAAAACTTAAGTTTTTATCGTGAACTTATTTTAGATTTTACCTCCTTAATTGCATTCATAATTTCAGGCATTTTTTCAATTGGTATATCTTTCGTTAATTCTGATAGGTTCATTGATTCATTTGCTTTTAGTTTCTGAAGAGGATGGGATTCGTGGACAGTTGAATCTTTTGGGGGTTTCCATTCGAGGATGTCGTTTGGAGTACAAGAGAGTAAAATACAAAGACGTTCTAATGTCTGCAGCCTGAGAGCAGAAATTCTATAAGAGACAATATGGTATGCTCTGCCTCTCGAGAAACCATTATCCATAAGAAATTTGAAGGGTTTATCGATTCCACGAAGTTTAAATACTTTATGAATATTGTAGTAAAACATAAATTCTCCTTTATTTATTATTAATTATAAGCAAAATTATGAAAATCTATTAATAATTAAAATGAATTTATTCCAAATTATATGTAGATGGTTGGTTTATGAATGTAAGTAGTTGGTTTATAAATGTAAATAGTTGGTTATTTAATGTAGATAGTTGGTTTATGAATGTAGATAGTTGGTTTATGAATGTAAATAGTTGGTTAATTAATGTAAATAGTTCGTTTATAGATGTAGATAGTTGGATTATTGATGTGGGTAGTTGGTTTATAAATGTAGATAGTTGGCTTATGGATGTAGATAGTTGATTTATGGATGTAAATTTAGACGGAAAATTTTTTAATGCCTATAAATCAGCAAGGCACTATTTTGTACTTATGACCACCTTACACTCCAAACCCCGTACCTTTCCCATTACATATTCTATCTCCAGTAGTAATAATCTTTTGCACTAAACAAGATTTTCGGTCATTAAACAAGAAAGAGTTTACACAAGTATTTTTCAACTCTAAATGAACCTCACTTAAATATCATTGCCTTTTTATTAATACTTTTCTCTCTCATTCCCTCTTTGCATGTCTCGTTTGTCCATATAAGTATAAAACCTTGAAATATCGAAAATGTTTGAGATACATAGAATATTTTATTTCTCATTCATTTATTATATTTGTTAGGAACTGTTATACACATGGGTGAGTATGAAAAAGCTCAGGAATAGAAAGCTCCTTTTATTTCTTTCTGATATTGTTTATATATTATAAATAATATTAAATAAAACAACATTTGCACAATGTGAGAAAACCGTTTCAGGCTTTATGTAGTTTTAAAACAGATATTAACAGTTTTTGGACCACAATAGAAGCCAACAAAAACATCGAATAAAATATTTGGAGGATAAAATGAAATCTATTTATTTAGAAAAAGCAATTGAAATAATCTTCAATACTTTGCAAGGAATTATTTCTGAAGATGAATACACTTTAATTTCTGCGAGAAAAAATGAAGGCGAAAAGTTTACTCAAACAATATTCAAAACCTTTGAAGCAGAAAAACTAAGTCGGGTTGCTTTAGAGGAATATACTGTTAATAGTAAAGCAAATGGTGTGGTTTTAAATATATACCCTAAATGCAATTATAATATTCCAATTTTCACTTTTCAATTGGGAGGACAAATACCTGATAAAGTGATTTTTGTTGTTGATATTATTCCCACTTTGAAATCAGTTGAAACGTATAAGTCAAAAGATATTTATAGCCATTATTCATCGGTAGTGAATAATTTAGGGTCACAAAAGGAATGGATAAATGAGATATGTACTGTAAATGCGATTATTTGTCAGTACAAACCAATGGATCCTGAATTGATACTAAAGGCACTGTCAGAATACTTATGTTACTGGAAAGAAATATATACTAATGTAAATGAACCTGTTTCAGAAGAAAATGAGGTTAAAGAAATAACTGAAAATATTCTAAATTTTAAAAAGATACTACATGCAAACGATGCCGGTCTTGAAATATATTTAAAGAAGTTTGGAAAGAATGTCCTTACTGCAATAGAAACGGCTGCATTTGGAGCTTACCCCGGTCTGGAAATTGATAAATCACAAAATTTCTTAGACACATCTGATCAAGTAAAAAATAATTCGGATAGTAATTCAGATTTTTATTGGACAAATGATGCAAATGATTTTTTGCAAGAAGCGCCCAAGTTTGTCAGGTCAAAAATAAAAGATAATGCTGAGAAAAAAGCAAAAGAATTAGGAATTAAGGAAATAAACAGAGACTTTGTCGAAAATTTAAGAAAATAATTACTGTTCACCTCAGATGGAATTGGAGAGAATAGAAATAAGTAGAATAAACCGGGCTTGGGGGATTTACTTGAAAAGTTTAATCAGTAAAATGACAGAATTTGACAAGTTTTGGTTTGTGTAGAATTAACAGATATTGTTTATTTTCATTCGAGCTAAATGATAACTTATTAGGTCGTTAGATTGATGAATTCATTGTTCAGGAATAAACAATGGATTTATAAATACGGACAATGAGATTTTTCGATAACTGAATTAATGAAGGACAATTGTATCAGTTTCAACATCATGGTTCAATTGGAATACTGAATTACTTGACCGTTACCAAAAACCGTTTTTAAATTATTTTTTACGATACACTACAAGCGGCATAGCAGATAAGAGTTTCTGTGGTTTGGGAAAGTTCTTCAGAAACTTTAAATTCTGTAACGATGGAAAGTGATAAAGCAATAATTACTTACGCTGATACACTCAACCGATAACGGTAATTAAAAGTTATTAATTACTAATTGAAATACTCCGCTTACTTATGAGGATTGAAATAACGATAGTATTGAACTTATGATTATCTTAAAACGAATTTATAATTTCAAATATTTAATAAGTATGAAAAAACTAATAACAGGGCTTATATATGTTTTAATGGTTTTTGTTTGCCTTTGTTTTTCAAATCATAAACCGGATATCCCGGAAGATAGTTATAAATTAGAAGCCCCGGAAGAAATTATTATTGAGAGCTTTGAAAATCATGATGTGATTTTTCTGGGCGAGCCGCATCACATAAAACAGCATCTAAATTTTTTAATCAGTATTATCCCGTCTCTTTATCGTGCCGGTGTCACAAATTTAGGTTATGAGTTTTTACCCTATGACAGGCAAAACGAAATTGATGATTTGCTCTGCTCTGATACGTTCGACCTTGCCAAAGCAAAGAACCTTGTTGTGTCGGTTTATTTTGAATGGACAGAAAAGGAATATGTAGATGTTTTGTACCAGGTCTGGAAATTAAACCGCGGGCTCAACCCTGCCGATAAAAAGTTTCGGATAATTGGTCTGAATAACAGTAAGTACTGGGATAGCAAGAGGAATCAGAAATGGACGGAAAAGGATTGGGCTGATTGTTTAATTAATGAAGTAATAAATAAAAACGAGAAGGCGTTGGTTTATTGCGGCACACATCATGCAATTACAAAATTTCAGCAACCGTATTTTGATTCTGAAAATAATACATTTGGTCTGGCACGCAAGGATAGAATCGGGCATCATATATACTCAAAAATCGGAGAGAGATGTATGACGGTTTGGCTTCATCATTTGTGGCCGGATAAAAACTATCGCCTTTCTTTTATTCCCTGCAATGGTGTGCTGGACTCGATATCAAAGACAATCGGGAAACCGTTTGCGTTTAACACATCGTTATCTGAATTAGGACGATTAACCGATTCATCATCGGTGTACAGCAAGGGGTACGATAAGTTCGAGCTGCGGCTGGTTGCAGATGTGTATATTGTTCTGAACCCAATCTGTGAATCTGAGCGGACAGAATATTTTGAAGCTGTTAATAGCACGAATATTGAACAGGTGAATGAACAGACAAAATACTTTTATGACTGGAGCGCAATGACTCCAAAACAAATCAACGACAGTTTGCTTCTCTTTTACCATGAAGGAAAGGAAAGATTTGAAAATTTTAAATTAATAAACTGCCGCTGATATTGTTTTAGAGCAATGAAGCTTTACTTCGTGATTTATCAGGAATATAAAAAATTAATTAACGGGCTATTAGAAACCTATATATAGTATTATAAATTCAGTAACAATTAAATAATTTTGAAATATGGATAAATCAGCCAGATTTTGGAATAAGATGTCAATGAATTATGATAACTCAATTCAAAAGAAGTATAAAACCACTTACGAGGAAACCACCCGCTTAACGAGAAAATATATTACGAAAGATGCCATTGTTCTTGATTTTGCCTGCGGAACAGGGATTGTTGATGTTGAGATAGCAAAGGATGTTAATAAAATTTTAGCTGTGGATATTTCAGATAAGATGATAGAAAATGCCAAGCTGAAAACTAAGAATGCAGGAATATCAAATTTGGATTTTATGGTAACTGATATTTATGACTCCAGGTTGATTGAGGGCTCTTTTAATGTGGTTATGGCTTTCAACATTATCCAGTTTTGTAAAGAGGAGAAAATATTATTTGAAAGAATCTGGAAATTATTAGCGCCGGATGGAATGTTCATTTCAACTACAGATTGTTACGGCGAGAAAAAATCAGTAATGAATTTAATGCTTAAGATACTGATAAAGTTAAAGATTCTTCCGTACGTTAAATCGTACTCCTGTTCAGACCTTGAGAAGGCAATCATTAATAATGGATTTGATATTCTGGAAACAAAGACACTGTATATAAATCCTTTAAATTATTTTATAGCTGCCGGGAAAGGAAAAGACATTTTATTATAAACTTAAACTCACATATTGAAACTAACAATTTAAACTCAAAAGCGTTTCTTCGCGTTATCAGAGTGATATACTTTGCAATTATGGCAGGTCTGTTAGTGTTTTTGTTTGTCGCACTCTTTATTTCGGGTAACACGTTGTCTTTCAGTAAGGATTTTTCCGATAACATAAATTTTGTAAATTAAATTTTTTACAATAATGTGCGACGAAGACAACTTAGATGATTTAACGACTGAAGAGTTAGGCCGGCTATTCCCGATAGAAATACTACCCTATGATAAAAAATGGAGCGTGATTTTTTCAGAGGAAAGTATTTTAATTCAAAAGGCTTTGGGAGAAAAGATTGCTCTAAGGATTGAACACTTTGGAAGTACTGCAGTAGAGGGGCTTGCCGCTAAACCAACGATTGATATATTAGTGGAAATACCACTGCTGACGGAATGGCTGAAGGCAGAAGTAATCGGTGCAATGAAAGATGCCGGCTATCATTTTATATGGCGGACAGACGGCGATACCCCGTATATGAATTTTGTGAAGGGTTACACGCGGCAGGGTTTTGAAGGGAATATATTTCACGTCCACATTGCCGACAAGTCGCATTCGTTGTGGGATAGAATTTATTTCAGAGATTATCTTAGAAAAAATTCATACATTGCCCGGGAATATGAAGCCCTGAAAATTAACTTAGCCGCTAAACATAAATTTGACAGAGAGGCATACACAAACGCTAAATGTGATTTCGTAAAACGAATCACAGAAATAGCAAAAAAGGAAAAGATACAGTTCGACACGTCTATAACAAAGCCCGATGCGCCTTCGCAGTGATTTGTTCGGCGCTGGACAAAACTATATTGCAAATGCAAACAAGTAATGCTAATTTTGTGGTAGGAGAATTATATTTTTTAAAAATATTTTAGTAAAATGAAACAAACAACAATGTTAGGGCATAGTACGCTAAGCGTGAATAGAAT
>JBHELA010000153.1:0-2994 GCA_041859005.1 Ignavibacteria bacterium | reverse complement strand
GGAATTCTTTGCGAGAGAATCAAGTATTGCACCGTTTTCAACATCAGCCATAAACTCCTGAGCCTTTTTACGGGCAATATCCTTTGTTCTTTGTCCAGCAGTTACGGGTTTTCTAATTTCAGCAAACTTGAATTCCTTACTGGATTTATTTTTAATATAAAGAATATGAAAACCAAACTGAGTTTTTATAGGACCAACGATACTGCCGACAGTACCATTCAAAGCAGCGTCTTCAAATTCCTTTACCATAGCACCTTTTGTAAACCAACCGAGATCACCGCTATTCTGCTTTGCTGATGGGTCTTGAGAAAGTTCGAAAGCAAGCTTTGCGAAATCCTCACCGCTCTTCGCACGTTTCAAAATATCCTCTGCCTGTTTCTTGGCAGAAGCTGTATCGGTACCAAAGTTAATTAGGATATGTGAAGCGTTAACATAAGATTCATCACCGTCTTTTGATTCAAGCATCTTAATAACTTTGTATCCGTCCTGATCGATTATGAGACCGGAAACTTCGTCTGGTTTTGCATTAAAGAGAAAGCTTAGTGCATTCTTACCTGCGGCGCCTAATGCGTTGGGTTTCTGGAATTCAGCTTTAAAAGGAACGGTAGAGTTATCGTTAACAAGTTTAATCAAAGAGGAATCTTCCATCTTGGCAGTCTTGATATCCTTTATCATAAACTCCATTTGTTTCCTTACGGAGTTTGTATCATCTATAGTAGGAGCGTCAGAGAATACAACATACTTAAACTTGACAGCTTCTTCCTGTTTGAACTCATCTTTATGTTTATTGAAATAATCTTTCATTTCATCTTCAGTCACCTGAAACTGCATAGTATCCGTAACCGAGTTAACATCGAGGAAAGCATATTTGAAATTTGCCTTTATATTATCATCTTTATATTTCTGAAGTACATCTTCTTCGGGAACGATAACCGAGGCAGTAATATAGTTCTGAAGTTTATCGGATAATAAAACTTCGCGCATATAGATTTCAACCTGATTCCAGAACTGAGTGGCTTCCTTCGTTTTCATACCAAGTGCCTGCTGGTAGAACTCCATATTAAAGACGCCGGTGGAATCAATAAAGTTACGTCTAATAGCGTCGGGAAGCTGGTCGGGACGGTTGTATATAAAGTCAAGTATTTCATTATCGGAGACTGTGATGCCGAGTCTATCAATTTCCTGTTTAGTAAGTTTCTGCTGAACGAGTTGATTCCACACCTGTTCTTTAATCTGTTCGAGTGTAGCATCATCAACGTCCTTACCGCCATTCTGCTGTCTCATAGCTTCAAGCTGCTGTTGAAGAGCCTGTTCATATTCCTGATATGAAATCTCATTACCGTTCACACTACCGAAGACAACCGTGTCGCCACCTTTATTACCTACGTAGTTCATACCCCATTCAAAAACAATAAGACCGACAAAAGCAATGATGAGAAAAACGATAATATAAGGCATCTTATCGCGCATCTTATTCATAATGCCTGTACCATGTGAAGCTTTTTGTCTTGTAATCATTACCGAAACAACTCCTTTAAAATGTGTTTAGTGTTATAAAATTAAGTTAAAACAAACATGAAAAATAAGTGATTTATGGGGGAAAATCAATTCAATTGTGAACGAAATGAAGAAAAGGAGAAAAATGTGTGTTGAAGGGTTGCGCCGGGATTAGGGCAAACATTTTGGGAAGTAGAGCCGGGGAGATTCGGGGAAGTAACGGGGAAAGCTGCGCAAGGGGCATGAGTACGGCTTGTGTACGGAGCTACCACGGAGCATGTCTGAATATAAAGTGAAATTGAAGTGGATTTGAAGTGAAGGTGGAGTGGAAAAGCGATTATAAAGCTGTAATTACAGTAAATTGCCGCAAACTATGCATTTTAGGATGAAATCGAACGCTATATTTTGCATAATATCACCGCCTACTATTATATGCAATCGAGATTACATTTTTTGAACAAAGAAAGGAAGAAAATAATTCCGTTGAAAAGAAAAATTATTTAGTGTATGTTGTACGAAATTAAATTGATGAGCATAAAAAAGAAATATGACATAGTGATACTGACTGACTCGAGGTTTTTAAATTCGGAGTCAACGGATGAATATGTACAGAATGTATTATTAGAAGATAAATATGCGAAGGTGGAGCTTGAAAGGAAGGGACTCAGGGTTGGAAGAACAAACTGGGACAATGCCGATTTTGACTGGACGGAGACGGAGTATGTTATTTTTAAAACGACTTGGGATTACTTTGACAGGTTTGAAGAATTTTCGAAGTGGCTTGATGACGTAAGCAAGAAAACGAAACTGATTAACCGGATTGAAACAATCCGCTGGAACGTTGATAAACACTATCTGCTTGATTTAAATAAAAAGGGTGTGAACGTACCGAATACCATTTTCATTGAGCAGGGGGATACGAGAGAGTTTGCAGAAATATATTTGAATTCGGGATGGAAGGATTCAATATTAAAACCTGTTGTATCGGGCGGGGGCAGACACACTTATAAAATTAACAAAGACAATGCGGCTGAGCATGAAACGATTTACAGAGAATTAATAAATAATGAAGCGATGATGCTGCAGGAGTTTCAGTACAGTGTCCCGATAGAGGGTGAAAAAACATTTATGGTTTTTGGAGGGAAGTATTCGCATGCTGTATTAAAGAAGGCTAAGGCGGGCGACTTCAGGGTGCAGGATGATTACGGTGGTTCGGTGCATGAATATATTGCGAGCAAGGAAGAGGTTGAGTTTGCGGAATGGGTTGTATCGCTTTGTAATCCTGTTCCTGTTTACGGAAGGGTTGATGCTATTAAGGATAATGAGGGAAAGCTTGCGGTATCAGAGTTGGAGCTTATTGAGCCTGAGATGTGGTTCAGGATGAAGCCTGGGTCGGCGGAGGTTTATGCGGAAGAGGTATTGAGGGCAATGAAAAGATATTAAATAAAAAGCCGGAAGTATTCACTACCGGCTTTTGAAAATATATTTATAAACTTT
>JBHELA010000030.1:0-6904 GCA_041859005.1 Ignavibacteria bacterium | reverse complement strand
TGTTATTCTTGAAGCTTTATTATAACAATCTTTAAAGTCAACATCACCTGTTAACCTTGAACCTTTAGGAGAAGAGGCATCTTCAACTCTGTTAATACCGACATCAATTATAACAGCACTTTCTTTTATCATATCAGACTTCACAAAATCAGGTTTTCCTATTGCGGCTATCAGTATATCTGCCTCAGAAGAAAACTGTTTAATATCTTTTGTTGCACTATGACATACTGTAACGGTCGAGTTTATATCTTTTCGCAAAAATAAACTTGCGACAGGCTTCCCGACAATATTACTCCTCCCAATAATTACAACATGTTTACCTCTTGACTCAATATTAGAGCGTCTTATCAATTCTATTATTCCAAAAGGAGTACATGGAATAAAACAACTTTGCCCTATCGAAAGACGGCCGACATTCTGGGGGTGGAATCCATCAACATCTTTTCTGTAATCAATTGCTTCTATAATTGTTGATTCATTAATGTGTTTAGGCAGCGGTAGCTGAACAAGGATACCATGTATTTCGGGAGCAGAATTATACTTATAAATTAAATCTAACAATTCCTTTTCACTTGTTGACTCCGGAAGATGAGAAGTAACAGAATGAAATCCTATTTCTTCGCATGCTTTGCCTTTACTTTTTACATATACTTTTGATGCGGGATTTTCTCCTACAATAATAAATGCAAGTCCGGGAATAATGTTCTTTTCGGTTATTAAAGTTTGAGTTTCTACTTTGATTTCACGTTTTATAATATCAGATATTATTTTTCCGTCTATAATCTTATCTAAATCCATTTAATACTGTTTATTTGTTTACCGGTCCTGAACTATCCCGTATAAAAGAATCTAAGTACCCTTTGCTTACAGCAGTCCGAAGTACAACTTCCGCTTCATCCAAGGAAGTAAACTCTCCGATTGAAATTCTGTAGATACCATCAGAAGACCTTTCCATTTTCAAATTTACACCAAAGTTCGGTTTTGCATTTTTAAGAAACTCATCCGCATAGGATTTATTCGCAAAAGCACCAATCTGTACAGTATATATTTGAGTTTCAAATCTCGGCTGATTGACGTAAAGGGTATCAATTTCTTCTTCAACAATTGTAACCATCATATCGTCACAACATTCTTCCTGAGAAGTACAGGATGCTAAGACTAATGAAATGAAAAAAACCGATAGTAATTGTAAAGTGTACAATAATCTCTTCATATGATTATGATATAAGTTAATCGATAGATTTTATGAATGCGTCCGGGAAACCTTTTGATTTAACAACCGTCAGATAATCCTGGGCGGAATTAGCATTGTTATATAAACCCACTGTAACCTCAAAAAGATACCCATGTTTCCTGACCTCGGGAATTACGCCTAACTTCTCTTTTGCTTGTTTTACAAATGTGTTGACGTTTTCTTCCTTGTTGAAAGCGGCAAGCTGTATTATAAATCTTTTATTTATTGTTTCAACGCTTACCTGGTCTTTAAGAGGCGGAGGTACAGTAATAACAACTGTATCTCTTACTACAATAACTTCTTCATCGCTTGTTGTACACGAAGTTATAAATGAAGCTATTAAGAATGAAAAGATTAAAAATGCAATAATATGTGTTTTTTTCATGTGTTTCTTCTAATAATTTTCAGGTACAAGTTAATATAGACTAAATTCCAGAAAAAATTACCGTTTTAAACCTTAATTAAGTTAACTATTTTTTGGTAAATAACAAATGAAATTTAAACGGATTATTAGTGGTTTTAAAGTGATTTTGAGAGAATTATAAATATTTGAATACATTTTATATATTAATTGTTGTAAATTTATTATTCCTTAAATATTAAACTTAAATAAGAAAACATGAGTAAGTTCAAAGAACTTTTTGTTTCGGATACCGAGATTAAAACAAAAGCCGATATTTCATCAAAGAACGCTGAAGTCACAGAAAACAAAATTGACTATGCGAGAAAATGTGTATCATTTATAGATTTGACTACATTAGAGGGTTCGGATACTTTTGAGAAGGTCGGAAACTTATGCGAGAAAGGAAGGAGACAAGAAGTTTCATGCGCCGCTATATGCATTTATCCGAGGTTTATAAGTTTTACTAAAGACAAGCTCAAAGGGTCGGGACTAAAGACTGCATCTGTTGCTACTTCTTTTCCTTCGGGACAGGTTCCATTGGATTTGAAACTTCAAGAAGTTAAATACTGCATTGAGCAGGGAGCTGACGAAATTGATATGGTTATATCAAGGGGCGAATTCTTATCGGGTAATTATGAACTGGTATCGGATGAAATAAAACAAATAAAAGGTTTATGTAAATCGGAAGGACATCACGTTCACCTTAAAGTAATACTGGAAACAGGAGAGCTGAAAACTAATGAGAATATTTACAAGGCAAGTGTCTTAGCAATAGAAGCAGGTGCGGATTTTATAAAAACATCAACCGGTAAGATAAGTCCTGCCGCAACATTAGAGGCAGCATACGTGATGCTTAATGCTATAAAAGAACATTATAAAAATACAGGAGTGAAGATTGGTTTTAAGCCTGCTGGAGGAATAAGAACAACTGATGAGGCTTTGCAATATGTTTCTTTGGTTAAGAATGTATTAGGAGATGATTGGTTAAAGCCTGAACTATTCAGGATAGGTGCATCGTCATTGCTGGATAATTTACTAAAGGATATTGCTTAAAGACCCTGAAGAATTTCTTCGAGTTCATCTTCGGTGACGAGTATTTCGCGTCCTTTCGCACCCTGATTCGGACCGACTATTCCGGCTTCTTCCATCTGATCAACAATTCTTGCTGCTCTTGCGTAACCGAGTTTTAATCTGCGCTGAAGTGTTGAAGTGGAACAGTTTTGTAATTTAAGAATCAAACGTGCTGCATCGGGAAACATTTCATCCCAAATATCATTATTGTATGAACCGCCTTTACCTCTTTTGTTTACGACGGACGGCAGTAAGTAAGGTTTTATATATCCCTTTTGCTCTGAAATAAATTCTACAATCTTCTCGCATTCTTCTGTAGAAATATATGCGTTCTGAATTCTAATAGGTTTTGGTGTTGATGAAGACATATAAAGCATATCACCGTTTCTTAACAACTGGTCAGCACCTCCAACATCAAGAATTGTCCTTGAGTCAACGCGTGAAGCGACCTGATAAGCAATCCTGACAGGGAAATTAGCTTTGATAACACCTGTGATAACATCAACCGATGGTCTTTGTGTAGCAACGATAAGATGTATTCCGACGGCACGTGCCATCTGGGCTATACGCGCAATAGGATCTTCAATATCTTTCTTTGCAGTAATCATTAAGTCGGCAAGCTCATCAATAATAACAACGATGTACGGCATCTTCTTGTGACGAATCACTTCATTGTTCTTGAGTTTGCCCTCTGCATATTTCTCGTTGTAAGAATCTATGTTTCTCACTCCTGCGTTTGCGAGTTTGTCGTATCTCTGTTCCATTTCCATTTCAACGCTTTTGAGAATGGAAACAGCATTGTTCGAGCTTGTTACGATACTTTCGTTTATATCGTTTGATGTTGCAATAAAATGGTTTCTAAGTTTAGAATATAAACTAAGCTCAATCTTCTTGGGGTCAATCATAACGAATTTCAGGTCTGAAGGATGCAATTTGTAAAGCAATGATGCTATGATAGTATTAATACCGACACTTTTGCCAGAGCCAGTAGCGCCTGCAATAAGTACGTGCGGCATCTTAGCGAGGTCATCAACATAAATATCGCCGTCGATAGTTTTACCAAAAGCGACTGTAAGTTTCTTTGTACTTTCGTTAAACTTTGAAGAAGACAAGACTTCTTTAACTCTTACCAACTGGGACTTGCTGTTAGGAATTTCAACGCCCACTGTACCTTTTCCGGGAATAGGGATAATCATTCTGATACCTCTTGCTTTCATGGCGAGAGCAATATCATCTTGTAGTGACTCTATCTTTGAGAGCTTAACTTCGGGTGCCGGTATGAGTTCATATAGCGTAACAACAGGACCGGGTGTAGCGGCAACATTCTTGATTTCGATACCAAACTTAAGAAGCTTCTCCTGAAGCAGTCGTCCGTTATGTTTTAGTTCATCGTCAGAAATAGTTTCAACTTCATCCCTTGTAGGATTTTCGAGTATATCGAGTGGGGGGTATTTATAGTTTTCAAGTTTCTCTTCTACAAAATCATCTTCCTGCATATTCTCAAGTCCATCGAGTTCATTCGCGTTCTCGGGATTGATATCAGTTTCAGAAGCTTCTTCTTTCTTGGGTGTTTTGATTAATAAATCATCTAACTTCTTCTTCCTTTTCTTTGACGCAGGATCATTAATCTTGATATCTGATTCGGGAAGTTCGCCCGGAATAATCACTGAATCATCAACTGAACCAACCATAATAGAAGCCGGTCTGTTAATTTCAGTATCTTTTATGAGTTCACTATCAGAGCTCTGATTACCCTTAAGTTTTTTGATTCTATCACGCTCCTTGAGAATTGCCGAACCGATTCCATCTTCATCTTTTGACTCCTTAGATTCTTTAGCAGCCAGCTTTTCATTCTTAACGGTATTAAGATTATCTTTTTCCTTTGAAAAGTTCTCTTTAATCATATCCAAGAATATTTTAAGTCTTGCGAGCGACCTGAGAATATTCCCATCGAACAGAAGCATAACCAGCAAAGAAAGCAGAAGCAGGAATAGCACTGAAGAACCGATTCCTCCGATTGTAAAATAAAATATTGAGGACAGATAATTACCGGCTGCTCCACAATAAGTTGCAGAGACAGATTCTGTACCTGCGATAAACCTAATGAGACCGGCTGATGCAGAAAGCATCAGCATCAACAGAATTAAATATGCAGAGATAGTTATGGGCTTAAAGAGACTGATTCTGCGGAAGAGAGAATATCCGATTATTATCATAGTAGCAGGAATCAATACGGTAAAGTAACCGAAGAGGTTATCGATTGCAAAGTTAGCAATTACGGCTCCAGCAACACCGAGCGGATTTGAAATCTTATAAATAGATGAGTATGATTCTTTCCTGAACATATCAAAGAACGAAAAACGCATAAGAGTCTGTGCGTCTGATTTTGAATAAGCCAGGATTGCAATAACTGATAAGAGACCGAGTACTAGAAGCAGAAATCCAATAAGGCGAATCTTGAAGTTTTCTGATATCCTGAATTCTTCATTATTAGAACTTCTTCTTTTTACAGATTTGGATTTATTAGTACGCTTCCTTGTTCTGGTTCTACTGGTCATTCTTTTGAGGCGCCCGTTTTATTGCTTATGTTAACTCTTTTCATCTTAGATTTAGCGCTTGCTTCAATCTCGAATGTTTCTTTTAGTTTAATGATGCCGTTTTTAATCTGCGGCAACCCGGTGTACATATCAATACTTGAACAATACTTTAAATCCTCTTCAAAGCCGAGTGAACAAAGATATTTACCATGCTCGCTCTTTTTGAAAATGTGATATACTCTGTTTACTTCAGGGTTGGCAGTTTTGTAAAGAAACTGTTTAGCGAGCTTATAGCATGCGTATCCAGAGTCGAGAATACTGTACTTATCCTTACCGTTTAAATCAAATAATCTGGAGATAATAAGTCCTGCGAATACGGAATCCTCTATACAAAAATCATTCAGCTTACCAGAGCAGACGATAACGAAATCCTCGTTGAGTTCGCTCAGGTAATGGATAACGGCATTTAGATTGAGATAGCTTGCAAGAACGGCAGATTTAGCAAACTTAGCTTTTGCAATCGATACCGTACCATTTGTAGTTGAGAAAATTAATGATTTTCCTTTTACGTTTTCAGCAGAATATTCAAAGGGAGAGTTCCCATATTTAAAACCCTCGATAACCTTACCGTTCCTCTCTCCGCAGAGAACAGAATTACCAAGTCCTTTGGAAATCCTTGCTGCAACAGAAGCATTCTCAGCAGGTATAATTTCCTTAGCACCATTGACCAATGCTGTTAAGATGGTTGAAGAAGCCCGAAGTACATCAATGATTACTACATTTTTATCCTTTAGAGTAAGCTCATCAGTAATTAAAAACTGTGAAAGAAAAACATGAATATTAATCAAAATACAAAATTAAATTTTATAAACGAGGGGATTCATGAATCCCCCCCGATACATATTAAAGAATATACTACAATATTATACAACTAAATCAACTAATAAATGGTGTCTTGCAAACGACAGCTTTTATTTTGTTGCCTCTGACATCTATTTCGATTTCGGTTCCGTTCTTTGAGTGTTCAGTAGTAACGTAAGCAAGTCCGATATTCTTCCCTATCATTGGGGAAGGAGCACCGCTTGCAACGTGACCAATCTTAACTCCATCCTTATAAACATCCTGTCCATGTCTTCCTACCATTTTACCTTCAACAATAAATCCAACGAGTTTTCTCTTAAGACCTTCCTGTTTTGATTTCAGTATAGCATCCTTGCCGTTAAAATCAGCAACATCAAGTTTTGTGATCCAGCCGAGACCTGCTTCGAGGGGATTTGTTGTTTCGTCCATATCATTTCCGTAGAGTCTGAAAGCATATTCAAGTCTTAAAGTATCACGAGCGCCAAGACCGATAGGTTTAATATCGAATTCTTTTCCTGCTTCAAAGATTGCGTTCCAGAGTTCTTCAGATTTCTTTATATCTGATGAGGAATATATTTCAAAGCAAATCTTTTCGCCTGTATAGCCGGTGCGAGAAATAATTACATCCTGACCTGCAACTTTACCGTGCTCAAAATGATAGTATTCAATCTTTGAAAGGTCAGTATCAGTAAGCTTTTGCAGAGTCTTTAAAGAATTCTGACCCTGAACAGCGAGAAGGGATGTTTCATCAGAAATGTCTTTAATAACGACATCACCAAATACATTTTCTTTCATCCA
>JBHELA010000480.1:0-4887 GCA_041859005.1 Ignavibacteria bacterium | reverse complement strand
GGTTATGACGTCAATCACGTTATGAACATTACAGATGTCGGTCACCTCGTTTCCGATGATGATGAAGGTGAAGACAAGATGGAAAAGGGCTCTGAACGTGAGGGAAAGACTGTATGGGAAATAGCAGAATTCTATTCTGATGCTTTTAAAAAAGACATCGAACTTCTGAATATTCTTCCTCCTACGGTTTACTGCAAAGCAACCGATTATATAAAAGAACAAATTGACATGGTTGAATGCCTCGATAAAAAAGGTTATACATACACTACAAACGACGGCGTTTATTTCGATACAAGCAAGTTTCCTGATTACGGCAAGATGGCTTTGCTCGATGTAGAAGGACTCGAAGAAGGAAAAAGAATTGCATTTTCGGATGAAAAGAAAAGCAAGACTGATTTTGCCCTTTGGAAGTTTTCTCCGAAAGACCAGAAACGCCAGATGGAATGGGAGTCTCCTTTCGGCACAGGGTTCCCCGGCTGGCATATTGAGTGTTCTGCAATGAGCATTAAGTTTCTCGGCAAGCATTTCGATATTCACTTCGGCGGCGTTGACCATATTCCAATTCACCACACAAACGAAATTGCACAGGCTGAAGCATGCACAGGCGAAAAGTTTGTAAACTACTGGCTGCATGGCGAGTTTCTCATTGAAGAAAAAGGCAAAATGTCTAAGTCGGCAGGAGAGTTCCTCCGCCTGCCAACGCTTATTAACAAAGGATATTCACCGCTTGATTACAGGTACTTCCTTCTAATGACTCATTACAGGAAGAAAATAAAATTCTCATTCGATAATCTTGATGCCGCACGAAACGGTTTCCAGAACCTTAAGAATAAGATTAAAGAAGTTAAAGCAAATGTAAATAATGTCGAAAGCTCAGCAAAGAATGAGAATGTAATAAATTATATAAACAAATTTATAGAAAGCATCAACGATGACCTTAATATATCCGAAGGTCTTGCGTTAACATGGGATGTCCTGAAAGACGACAAACTAAATCCTGATGAGAAAATATATCTCGTTAACGACTTTAATAAAATATTAGGACTCAATCTGGATAAACTTGAAGCAGATATCGGCGATGATATTCCCGCAGAAATAATAGAACTGGCTAACAAGCGCAAGGAAGCAAAAGCAAACAAAGACTTCAAACTTGCCGATGAAATCCGTCAGCAGATAAAAGAGCTTGGATACGAACTACTCGATAAAAAGGGCGGTGAATTCGATATTAAAAAGATATAGTCATCATGGCAAAAGCTAAGAACGAAGGAACAAAATATACTGTCACTTACAAGTCTTTTAAAAGCAAAGTCTTAAAATCTTTGCCTCCGGCAATGCTTTTGTTCCTTTCAGAAAAGGTTCTCATTAAAGAAATCATATCTGACCTTGCAGTTGAATTTATCGGAAAGAAATACAACCCCAGAGAAAACCTCAAGACATTTTTCTCCGATGAAACATCAATTGAGGAAGTCATTAATGAATGCTCTAATCTGAGTTTTCTTTCGGAGAAGAAAATCATCATCTACAGAATAGTAAAGAAAACAGGCACAAGGGGTTTGCAAAAGGATGCAAAAGCAGGTTTCCTTAATTACCTGAAAAATCCGAACCCCGATAATTTGCTTATTCTTCTTAATACGGAGAAAGAGTTTACCTTCTCAAACTTTGAAGAATTTGAAAATACAGGAATACAGATTTATGTTGTATCAAAAGATACTCAGCCGGAGCTGCTCGACTGGTGCCGCGATAAGCTTAAAGGATATGAGGTTGATGAAGATGCACTAATTCACCTTCTTCAGTTTGTTAATCCTTCTTATGACGAGATTTCTACTGAAATAGAAAAGCTCAAAACTTACTGCATGGATTCAGAAAAAATCACTATAAACGACGTTAATCTCTGCGTTGGCATGACTAAAGATTTTACCGAATACAACCTTTTTGAAGCAATCCTTAACCGCAACTTTGAAAAAGCTATCGAAATTTACGACAATATGAGCGGAAAGCAGACCGATTCCTCTAAAGAAGTCGAGCTAAGGTTTGTCGCTTTCATGAATAACCTCTTTATCAACATCCATAAACTTCAGGACCCCGTTTTAAAGAATATGACCGAAGGTTTTGACCTTTATAGAGCCCTGAAATTGTACAAAGATGGTCCAAAAATGTATAATTTGTATAAAAACTACATGTCAGGCGTGAATGAACTTAAAATTCAAAGGGCTTTTGATTATATTTATCAAACGGATAAAACCTTAAAATATACGGAGAAAGATAAAAGACTGGTTATTAATAATCTTATTCATAACCTTGTAAATCTTTAATATATTAGGAACAAAATATCATAAACTTAAGTAAAATATTATATATTGCCGGAATACAGGAGTAATACCGACGAAGAACTTATTCTGATGTTTCAAAATGATGATGTCGAGGCGTTCAATGAAATTGTATTCAGGTATAAGAATAAAGTTGTAAACTTTCTTTACAGATATACAGGCAACAGGGAAGAGGCTGAAGACCTCGCCCAGGATACTTTTATTAAAGTGTTCCGCTCGAAGCACCTGTATAAAGAGATTGCGAAGTTTTCAACCTGGTTCTATACTATCGCGGTTAATACCGCGAAAACAAATGCTAAGAAGAAAAGCAGGATGAGTACAATGTCTTTAAGCGATTACGACCCCGAGAACGAAAAGGACTATGAACTCAAAGATACCGGATTCACTCCTGAAGAAACCGCAAACGCAGGTATTGAGAATTATTATATTCAGAAGGCTATAAATTCGCTCGAGGAAGATTTTAAGAAAATTATCATCCTCCGTGATATTGAAGACCTTGAATATGAAGAAATTGTGAAAATAACAGGTCTGCCCATGGGTACAGTGAAATCAAGAATTAACCGCGGAAGAGAAAAACTAAAGAAAATTTTAAGCGATATTTATCCTTACAATGAAAAGTGAATAACGACGAACAACATATTGACCTGAGAGAAAAACTTCTCAAACTGCCCCGAATGAAAGCGCGTGGCGGATTTGAGAACGAACTCTTAAGGAGGATTAATCTGCTTGAACCTGTTTCCGTAAAGACTGAACCCGGCAAAAGAGGTCTTTTGGAAATGCTCTTCGGCAAAAAATCCCTCGCATGGACAATTCCTGCTGTATCTCTTGCTGTTATCGGAATTGTTGTACTTTCGGTTTTTTTGCCGATGTATAAAACCGATGACATGACAAAACAGACATCAGAATTATCTTCAGGAAAAGATAAACTTCCTGTTACTTCTGGCACCCTGCCCAATGAAACAACCGGAAGCAGTATCCCGGGCAAAGATATCGTTAACGACCTTGATATCGGAAAGTCGCCAAGCCCTCAAAAAAGGGATGAGATTGATAAAGGCTTTAACGAAACCTTTATTTCGCGTTCACCCAAAACAGAATTTCCTTCAAAGGAAAATGTAATTGATTCCAGAAAAGAAACTACTCCTCCCGAAAAAGGCAACGAAGTTAGAAAAACCGGAAATCCTCCTGACGAAATAGAAAAGGCCGTGGAGAAGTCTGTCATTAAAGAAGAATCCCGCATAGAAAATAATAACAAAGGTATTGAGCCCGATAAAAAGATTACCGCTCCTATGATTAAGGATAACGAAAAGATTAAATCCGAAATCGACAGCAATACTGGTATAAAAGCAAAAGAAAACGTTAAGAAAAAGATGTCGAAAAATTTAACAAAGGAAATCCTCGAAAATCTAAAGCAGAAAATTATTGATAATTAACCTACTATAATGTACACAGCAAGGATATTGATAACCTTAAGAAAAACCATTCTCGACCCCCAGGGCAAGGCAGTTGAACATTCACTCAAATCACTCGGTTACGGTAATATAGTCGATACACGTATCGGTAAGTATGTTGAACTGAAAATTGATGCCGCCGATGAATCATCCGCAAAGTCTGTAGCCGAAGATGCATGCAAAAAACTTCTTGCAAATCCTGTTATGGAAGACTATTCCTTTGAGATTGTAAAAGTCGGAGCGTAAATGGCAAAAGCAAAAGTTGGCGTTGTTGTTTTCCCCGGTTCAAACTGTGACCACGACGCGTACTATGCCTTTAAGGATATAGTAGGCGCTGATACTAAATTCCTCTGGCACAAAGAAGGAAATATAGGCGACAGAAATATCGTAGTTCTCCCGGGCGGATTTTCTTACGGTGATTATCTCCGCTGCGGTGCAATCTCCCGCTTCTCATCCATTATGCAGGATATTGTCAGGTTCGCTAACAAGGGGGGTATCGTAATCGGCATCTGCAACGGATTTCAGATTCTTTGCGAATCGGGATTGCTTCCCGGCGCGCTTCTCAGAAACGAAAACCTGAAGTTTATCTGCAAAACTGTATCCTTGAAAGTGGAAAATAATAAGAGTATTTTTACTTATAAGTACGATGTAAAGGAAAATATCGATATTCCCATCGCTCACGGCGAAGGAAATTATTTCTGCAGCGAAGAAACACTTACTGAGCTGATAGGGAACAATCAGATATTGTTTACGTACAATGAAAACCCGAATGGTTCTGTCTATAACATTGCGGGAATTCAAAACCTTAACAGAAATGTTATGGGTATGATGCCTCATCCTGAAAGAGCTTCCGACCCCAAAGTCGGGGGAACAGACGGAGTGAGACTTCTGCAGGGAATTGCAGAAAGCGTAATTTAAAAATTAAAAACGGAGTATAAAATGTTCGGTCTCGGAACACCTGAAATAATTCTTATAATCGTAGTGGTTCTTGTTCTCTTCGGAGCAAAGAAAATTCCTGAGCTTATGCAGGGAATCGGCAAAGGCGTAAAGGAATTTAAAAAAGCTACAACCGATATAGAAAAAGATATCACAGAAGCTTCTAAAACTGAAGT
>JBHELA010000439.1:0-4249 GCA_041859005.1 Ignavibacteria bacterium | reverse complement strand
TAAGATTGCAAAATGTTTCATAATTTTATGTTTTATTAGGTTGTTAAAATATGTAACAATTTTGATATTCGAGGTTATGAAATTGTTACGCCAATGTAAAGAAATTGTAAATAAATTGTAAGTTATTTTTGTCTGAATCATGAGTCATCGTTCATAGTTGTTCTTGTTCCTCTCTGTGCCCTCTTCACCCTCTGTGGTTAAATCTCTTTGAATAAAAACGCTCTTCTCTGTGACCTCTTCACCCTATGTGGTTAAATCTCTTTGAAAAAAAACGTTCTTCTCTGTGACCTCTGTGAATTCTGTGGTTAACCTCTTTGAATAAAAAACGCTCTTCTCTGTGACCTCTGTGAATTCTGTGGTTAAATCTCTTTGAATAAAAACGCTCTTCTCTGTGACCTCTGTGAATTCTGTGGTTAAAACTGGTTCTAAAATCCAAATCCTGACTGCTGATATTTTGACTTTAAAGATTTATTTATTAAAGTTAATTTACTCTATATAATATGAGCAAAAAATTATTCTATTCGGTTGAAGAAGCGCAGGAGCTTCTGATTTCCCTTAAACCAATGATTCAAAAAATGGTCGGGCTGAAAAAGTTGCTCAACCAAATGGGCTTTGATGTCTATAAACATGAATATTACGGAGGCTTAGGTCCTAACGGTACAGGAAAATTCCCCAAAGAGATGGATGAGCTTATTGATATTGTTAAGTATATTTCTTCCCTTAACGTGGAAATTAAAAGCCTCGATACCGGATTGATTGATTTTCCGCACATTAGAAAAAATGGCGAAGAAGTTTATCTATGCTACATGCACGGTGAAGAACAAATAATGTTCTGGCATGGATTGTACAGCGGGTTCGCCGGTAGATTGCCACTTAATGAAATTTAAACATATACATTATGAATCCAATTAATACAATTTTAGTTAAAACTCTCCCTCTGTTCCCCAAAAAGTTGGTTAGGGTTTTTGCAAACAAGTATATTGCAGGAGATAGTATTGAAGACGCTGTTAAAACAGTTCAGTTCCTGAACTCAAAAAATATAATGGCGACTATCGATGTTCTCGGTGAAAGTATTAAAGACAGGGATGAAGCCCGAAAATCAAAAGATGAATCCCTCGAAGTGCTCGATACAATTGTTAAGCACAATCTCGATGGCAATCTTTCCGTAAAGCTTACTATGCTTGCACTTGCGATGGATTATGACCTGTGCAAAAATTTGTTTACAGAAATACTTGATTCAGCAAAAAGTAAGAACATCTTTGTACGCATCGACATGGAAGACTCCTCTGTTACCGATATTACCATAAAAATGTATAAGGAAATGAGAGCAAAATATGATAATGTCGGACTTGTACTACAGGCATACATGAGAAGAACAGAAAAAGATGTTTTAGACCTTACTGAAGAGAAATCAAACTTCAGGCTGTGCAAAGGCATTTACATCGAGCCCGAAGCTATTGCCTTCAAAGGTAAGCAGGAAATCAGGGACAACTTCCTTAAAGTTTTAAGAATAATGTTCGAGAGAAACGCCTACGTTGGTATTGCAACTCATGATGACTATCTGACAAAAGGAGCAGAAGATATTGTTAAAGAAATGAAGCTCGGAAAAGATAAGTATGAATTTCAGGTTCTCCTTGGCGTTAGAGAAAGATTAAGAGATGAGCTGGTTGCGAAAGGACACAGAATGAGATCATACGTCCCGTTCGGTAAAAGATGGTACCAGTATTCAATAAGACGCTTTCAGGAGAATCCAAATGTCGCCGGACAGGTATTAAAAGCATTATTCACAAGATAAGCCCCAATAGAGTTTTAATTTTGAATATACTAAAAAGCCTTCAAAAATATTGAAGGCTTTTTATTTATATAATAAAATTTTAAGATTACCTGATAAGCATCATTCGCTTCGTTTCAGAATATTCATTGCTTTGCAATTTATAGAAATACACTCCGCTGGTGTAGTTATCGGCATCAAAAGTAACTTCATATGTTCCTGCCTCAAGGTTCTCATTTAACAGCCCGGCGATTTCGCGTCCCGTTATATCATATATTTTTAGTGTTACGTACATTGACGTATTCGTAATATTCGGTATATCAAATTTTATCTTCGTTGTCGGATTAAATGGATTGGGATAGTTCTGATACAAATTATATTTTTCCGGAACATTTGAAGTTATCGGAATTACAGCGGTTGTTAAATCAATTACTGCCGTATATATCTCCTGATTTACATTTCCGCCCGTGCGCAGGTCTGTCCATACCGTTGCAATACGGTTCCCCGAATAATCCACGTTAATATAATCCCCGAACCTCACATCAGAATTTGGCCATGCGGCAGTAAACGGTGTTGAACTTAATCTTTCATTTACAAACGTTACTCCTCCGTCTGTTGAACGTGCTAAATATGCTTCTGTTGCATTATTACTAATTGTATTTCTTGAATCATAAAACAATATAGCAATATTCCCCTGCTCATTTACGGATATCCACGGCCAGCACTGAAGCTTCCCGTTTCCTATTCCATCGTTATTTACCCGAACGGGGGCAGACCAGTTGTTTCCGCCGTTTGATGAGCGAATCAAAAATATGTCGGGGTCTCCGTTTCTGGAATCACACCAGACAGTATAAAGATAGCCGTTCCTCGGTCCTCCGGATATATCACAGTCAATTGATGGAAATGTTACTCCGCTGCTTGATATTGAAATAGTCGGTGAATTTCCCTGAGCAATATTGGTTGCTGCAGCGAATGTTCCCCCGCCGTTCGTGGATTTATTGAAATAAATAATATCAGTTGTTGACGTTCCTCCTACCCACACTGCATATACCTCTCCACTTGGTCCTATCGCAAGGTCTGAACCCTGTACACCGCCGCCGTTACTGACCTGAACCGGTGCTGACCAGTTGACACCGTTGTTTGTTGATTTTGTCAGCAGAATTCCCGCTGGTGTCCCAAATCTTGTCCAGCTAATGTACAAATGATTTTTATACGGACTGCTGCCCTTTGTTAAATCACATACCATCCACTCCTTGTCTTCATCGTTTGCACCACCCCCTTGTACAAAAGAGTAGTCTGTAAAAGTAGCACCCCCGTCAACTGATTTATACACTACCAAATCCAAAGCACCGCTATTCGTTATAGATACTGTCGCAACATAAAAATTGCCGCTCGTATCAGAACATACTACAGGGTCGCTAACTCTCGGATGGTTAGGCGATAATAGCGGAATTAGCTGGCTTGCCGCCCAGGTCGTTCCTCCGTCTGTAGAATAGCTGTATCCGATACGCCTGACAGCCGGGCTAACTCCCGTACTAAAATCCCTCCAGGCTGCAAGAACTTTGTTCGGATATTTCGCATTAAACTTAACCGAAGGTTCGTTCTGGGGAAAACTGTCACGCGATATATTGTAATTAATATAAGGATATGGAAGCACAGAATACGCACCATAAGGCGATTCAGGCACTTTAATTGTATTTCTGTTGCCGTTATCAAAATCGTGCGGCTTCGCAAATCTGTCGTTTTGTGAATAAGATATATTAGTTGCTAACGTCACAACCATTAATAAAACCAAAATTGTTAATGTCCTTTTCATATTAAAATTATAGTTGCTTAAATTTAATCAAAATATTGAGATCGTTAAAGAGGTTAACGCTTTTATTCAATATCTTCCTCTACCTTTAAAACCCTGTTTATCAAATCATAAGTAAATCCTTTTGAAAGCAGAAATCTGTAACACTTCTGTTTCTTATCTGCTTCGTTCTTGCCTCTTACTTTCTTCCTGTACTTATCATACAATTCCTTCGCTTTAATTAATTCTTCCTCCTCGGAATAGTTCTCGCTTACGCTTTTTTCCGAAAGCTCTTTATCAATCCCTTTCTGCGCAAGTTTCATTCTGACAGTTCTTCTTCCCTCAGGCTTCAGAAGTTTCTTGCTTTCAACAAAAAGCTTTGCATAGTTCTCGTCATTTACGAACTTAAAATCTTTCAGGAATAACATTATCTTATTAATGGATTCATCTGAAAGCTTATGACTTTTAAGTTTCCTGTGTACTTCCTTCTCTGTCCTCTGTTTGTAGTTCAGAAACCTTATCGCTGCTTTTTTTCCAAAGTTAATTTCATCATAACTTATTATTTCATTTATCTTCTCCTCGGTTAGGTCGTCTTTAACCCGGAGACCAAAATCATATATCGTCTCTTTATAAAGACCAAAGGCAAATTCTCCATCCAGAAAGATGTTGAACCTGCCTTTCCTCTT
>JBHELA010000430.1:0-2648 GCA_041859005.1 Ignavibacteria bacterium | reverse complement strand
TATAGACTCATTAAGAGGCTGGATTGCCGGAGCAAATGGAACAATAATAAAAACAACTAACGGCGGGGTGAATTGGGACTCCTGTACAAAGGTTACAACATATGAACTTAATTCTATTCATTTCTCTGATTCGCAAAACGGATGGGCTGTTGGCGGATATATTTCAGGTCCTTACACTCATGGATTTGTATTAAAGACATCCAACGGCGGTATAAACTGGAATGTTCAGCATACAGGTTATTCAATATTCAACTCAGTTTTCTTTACTGATTCACAAAACGGATATATTGCAGGCACCGGAGGCAATATTATTAAAACCACAAATGGAGGGATTTCATGGGTTCAACAAACGAGTACAACAATTGAACACTTATATTCCATTTATTTTACCGATTCAAGTACAGGATGGTGTGCCGGAAAGGATGGGACAACGCTTAAAACTACAAACAGAGGATTAAACTGGGTTTCAATATCAAGCGGGACAAGTTTATTAGTATATTCCATACATTTTGCAAACCCGCAAACCGGCTGGATTGCAGGAAGTGGTATACCAAATCTTTATAAAACAACAAACGGCGGTACAAACTGGGATTCATTAGCAAACTTGCCAACAAATGGTCTTAATTCTGTTTATTTTACAGATGCACAGACTGGATGGGCAGTGGGTGATCAAAAAATATTCAAAACAACGAATGGTGGTTATAACTGGGATACACAATTAATTACACCCTCTTCACAATTTTTAGATAAAGTTTATTTTGTCAATAATCAAACTGGATGGACTGTTGGCATGATTGGTATTATCTGGCATACTTCAAATGGGGGAGCAAACTGGAATTATCAGACAGGGGGTAATGGATATCCGAAGGATGTTCAATTCATAAATCCCCAAACGGGCTGGATTACAGGATACGGCTCTCTTGTAAAAACAACTAATGGCGGCATAAACTGGGTTATTTTAGGTTCATATCATCAATATTCAGGAAGCTATTTCATTAATTCAGAAACCGGGTGGGCCGTGGAACATAAATTAATCTATAAAACTACAGATGGAGGGGAAAACTGGCATTTACAATTTAATATTAATTCCGCATATAATTTATTAGATATAAGATTTGTTGATTCGCAAACAGGTTGGGCTGTTGGAGAAAATTCAAGCGGCAGTAATAATAACAGCATAATATTTAACACAACTAATAGCGGTTTAAACTGGATTGTGCAAAATAATATTATTTCACCTTATCCACTCAACAGCATTTTTTTCATAGATTCACAAACGGGATGGGTGGCAGGAAGTAACGGTACTATTCTTAAAACAACAAATGGCGGTTATACATTAATAACAAAACAAAATGTAACTATTCCCGAAGAATGTATCTTAAGTCAAAACTACCCGAATCCGTTTAACCCGAGGACAGCTATCGGGTTTCAGGTGACAGGAAACAGTATAGTGGTAATTAAAGTGTATGATGTGATGGGACGCGAAGTACAAACGCTTGTGAATGAAAGATTACAGGCGGGGAGTTATGAAGTGACTTTTGATGGTTCGGAGCTGAATAGCGGAGTGTATTTTTACAGACTCACAGCGGAGGGATACAGTGAGACGAAGCGGATGATATTAATTAAATAATATATGAAGGAAATTATTATATCTATATTGGTTTTTGTATTTTACGGATTAACTTTCAAATCTGAATATTCTGTTGCTCAGTGGGTGCAGACGAATGGTATTTATGGAGGAGACGTCAAAGCAATTTTAGTGAGCAATAATAATCTTATTGTAGGTACTGAGCAGCAAGGGATACAATATTCATCTAATAACGGTGATACGTGGAACCATACAAATTTGCTTTTCTTGTCACCAGCTTATTGTTTAAAGAAATACGGTAATAAATTATATGCGGGTACCGGGCAAGGTTTATTTGTTTCTACAAATGACGGTGTAACATGGGACTCACTTTTTAAGGTTAGCCCATTTGCTTCAATTCCAATAATTTCGATTATTGCCTTTGAGAATACAATAATAACAGGAACAAGACATCATGGAATGCAAATGTCCATTGATAATGGAAAAAGTTGGAGTAAAGACAATATTTATATTAAGAATGCCGTTGAAATATATACTTTTCTTCTGATGAACAAAAAATTATACGCAGGTGCTGAAGGCGGCTTATTTTATTCCACAAACAATGGAAGTAACTGGGAACAGACTTCCTTAAAAGGACTTACTGTTTTCGACCTTACATCACAGAATAATAATATTTATGCTGCAACATCGAAGGGAGTTTATAAATCGACAGATAACGGAATTAACTGGCAACATATTTTAGGTGAATTATTCTGTGTTAATTCCATAGCTATGGATGAAAGGTATATTTATGCAGGTACTGCGTATAAAGGTATTTATGTATCTTCAAATGATGGTAATAACTGGAAGCAATGTAACAATACTGATAAAAAGATAGTGAATTCAATATTTTCTCATAACGGCAATGTCTATTCTGGGACTAATAAAGAAGGAATATATCATACAAGAAATAACAATTTGGATTTTAAACAAATAGGAGTAAATGACAAAAGGGTCTATGCTTTTGCAGAATGGGACAATAAAATGTTTGCAGGAGGGATGGGGGTGGGTTTATCTTCAT
>JBHELA010000195.1:0-4226 GCA_041859005.1 Ignavibacteria bacterium | reverse complement strand
CAGGATTGCTTATCATAAATAAATTGCTCTTTGTCCGTGTAATTCCAACATACCAATCTTTCCAGTCAACAATGCGAAATTGATTATTTAGCAAATGAAATTCGGGAAGTATTACTACATCAAACTCAAGTCCCTTAGCAGATTTGAAAGTGGTGATATGTATGTTTTTAATATTAGGGCTTCCTTGCATTCCATTTGTAAAAATAGAACACTCAATCCCGTTTTGAGTTAAAAGATTGAAGTAATAAATTGCAGTTGCAGTTTCACCGTCACGGAATGGAATATTTTCAAATGGAACAAGTATAGCAATGTTTATAGCATCGTTAGCCGCAAACTGATTTACAATTTGTAAAACTGTTTCATTCAATTGTTGGTTGTTGTTTTTTATTATAAGTCTTGGATATTCTCCAAGAATCGTGCACCTTTCAATTAATTCTGTAGTGATAGGAGCTTGTGGTAATAATCGTCTTGCAAATTGCAGTATTCTTTTTGAGTTGCGATAATTCTTTGTTAACCTATGTAAAGAATTGTTAGGGAATTCAATGACTAAATTTTCTTCTGGCGAACAAAAGTTAAGATTGTAACTGCCGTCTTCATTCCTTGCATTCCCTCTAATTAATTGACCATTATCGGCACCATAGGAAATTTTATTACAGATTCCTTTTAAATTAACATTAAACGACAAGTCCAAATCTTGAGCTTCATCATGGATTATTTCTGCTAAATTATTTCTATTCCATTGGCTTTGAGAATTAGCGACATTATTTGAAGCATTTGCATTATTAACCCGGCAGCATCCTTTTAAATAAAAAGCAAGCGATTTTGTGAAAGTAATTAATTGGCTATTAATTGGAGTTTCTCGTGTGTGATTTAATAAATGACGCCAAATTGCAACAACGCTTTTTCCAGTGCCAGGACCACCTGATAATGAAATCGGATTGGGGTCAAGAATTGCTTCTCTTTGAGTTGGGTTATTAAGATTATCAAATGGCGGTAAGTTAAAATAGTATCCGGGCATAATTAATTTCCTGTTATTGTTTCAGCAAACGGATTTGCTATGTGAGATTTATAATTTTTTAACGCAAGTTCTTTTGAAGTATTTGCATAGCAATAAACACATTCGTGAGGGCACGTATTGTATTCGCCAATGTCTTTGCTCATTATACAACCACAAGCCTCACGTTGTCCTTTATCTTTTATCTTTTTAGTCTTTTTTATTCCGCCATTTTCATCAAACAAAGTTGATTCAATAAACTCAACACCAAGAAATTTCATTAACTCTTCGTCCTGATGAAATAATTTAATCATTAAATCATCGTCAATACACTTGTTATGATTTATTCCATATTTATTCAAATCAAATTTCTCTGCACAGGTCGCAAGTTCTAAATTCCATCGGCTATTTAGCTTTTTTAAACCATCCGCAAATTCTGTCATTGTATCAAGCGTAAATTCGATGTAACTAACATTTTCTCTTTTAAGATTGTTCTCAACCTTTTTATAAATGGAAATATCAGCAAAGCTAAAAACAAGTTTATTTGTATATTGATATAATTCATTACCAATTTTTTCAAGCCTTTTTAGTAGTTCTTTAACATCAATATTATTTGTTAAAAGCAAAGGGTCAAAACGCCAAACAACTTTATCTTTACCGATTCTATTTGAAAGTTCTTTAAATGTTTTTATTCGGTTTTCTAAGCGAGGAACTTTACCCTCGAAACCTTCCTCGTCATAATCGTTTAATGAAAATTGGAAATAATAATTTTTGACATTTTTGTCCAAAAAATCAAGATGTTTCATAATTGGTTTTGGATTTTTAGTCCAAAAGACAACAACTTTTGTGTTTTTAAATGAAATGTAAAGCGGTGTTCCGTTAAAAGGATTTTTCCATTTTACATAACCCGCTTTCCATCTTTCAATAAACCAATCTGCATAAAATGTTGGAATATCTGTTGAACGGCTTGCAGACACAATTATGGGAGCTTGGGCAAAAACCTTTTCCCCTTCTTGATTTAATATTTCAACTTTTCCCCAACTCATATAATTACCCTAAATGTTAAATTTATTCTTTCCTTCTTTATTTCTTTTGTTTTTGGAACTTGATGTTGCCAAAAATGTTGAAGTTCTCCCTGCATTATCAAAAGACTTCCGTGTGAAAGTTCAATTTCTAATTTCTCTTTTGTGTTTATGTGTCGCAACTGAAATTTTCTTGTGTCGCCAAAGTTTACAGAAGCAATGAGTGGATTTTTTCCAAGTTCGGGTTCTGCGTCTGTGTGCCAAGAAATAGAGTCGTTTCCGTCACGATAACGGTTTAGCAAAACACTATTGAAAATGACTTTGGCTTGCGGTTCAATTTTATTTTTGATTGCAAGGATTTCAGTTGTCCAAGGAAGCGGTTGCAAAGTGATTCCCGAAAATTTATAGGGTTTGTCATTGTCGCCATACCATGCTGTTAGTCGTGGAAAGTCAATTCTCTTTCCATACATATTCATGGATTCCTGCTTCCACAAAATATTTTCTTTAAGTGTTTTTAGGAAATTATCGCTTTCAATTTTAGTGAAAAAGTTAGGAACAAACAAATACTCGCCATTTTCTATTATGGTCAAACCTGTCTGCGTTGAAGTTGTCGCTTTTACGGTTGTATTATTTCCAAAAATGTCCAATTGATTCATATTGCAAATTTAGTCAAAATATGTGATTAAATGAGTGGTCAGGTGCGGTCGGGCAAAATTAAATGTGGTGTTTTTGTGTCGGCAAGTGGGTGGCGGAAACACCTCTTTTAATTTTGCAGAAGCGGTGGCTTTTTTCATTTTCTTTCTGTCGGTTTATGTTAGTACTGTCGTCTTTTTACAATGAGGCATAACGGCTGACGCTATGGCAAGTGCGGGAATAAATTGTTGCTCAACTGTCTGCCAGCACAAATGTATGTAAAGATTTCAAATGTTTCAACGAACACGCAAACCCGCATTTGCTATAGCGTTTGTTAGCAACAGGCCCTTTTTTATAGGCTTAATACTTGAATGAACTCATTATCCTCTTTAAATTCATCATTCCAAAAGTATTTCACCTTAATAGTTTGACTATGACCCATTGCTAGAAAAAAGGTAATGTCTGTTTTATCCTGTGGATTCAACATTTCGTATGGCTCGAACTCAAAATTTATAATACCGTCAAGTTCGCTCAACACTTCAAGCCTAATGTTATATGCTATAGCTTTTCCAGCATTAAAGATGATAAGTGTTCTTCGCCCCTTATCTCCTTTGATAATATTCCCTTTGATTAGGGCTCTTTGATTTTCAATTTCCTCAGATTTAAATCTTTTCAATTGATACTCATTAAGAAGATTCTCTTGTTTCTTAATTCTCCTGTCGTGATTAATGTAAGTATAAATAGCCCCCAAAGTTGCGAGCAACGATAAAATAAAACCTGCAATTACCATATCATTTTATTTTAAGATTTTTGCTGTTTTTAAATTCTCTTTTCAGTTGGTTGAGAATTTCGTCTTTTGCTTCCTTTGCTATTTGTTGTTTGACTTTCTCAATAATCTCTTGATTTAATTCAAGTAGTTCGTCATAACCGCCTAAATATTCTCTATTACATTGAGAACATTTAATGTAGGATTTGTCTTCATTGTACTCAAAATGAGAATCACTTCCACATGTAGAGCAACGAAGTCTTTCTGAATAACTTGTTTTCATGGTATATTTTATTTTCGGTTCAGTAGATATTTTGATCTTTTTCTAAGGCTTGTTGCTAACGGCTGAGTGTAGCAGCAGTAAGGGATTGCGGGCTACTTTCCTGTCGAAATACACCGAACTTTATGCGGGGCAGAATGCTAAATTTACCACAGAAACCCTTATTGCTGCTACACTTTGTTACCAACTGTAATTTGTTATTCAATTTAGTATCCTTTTAATTTTTTCTTTAATGTCGTCATCAGTATCATTAATCAAAATGTTCATTGTCTCAGTACTTACATACCTGTCAAAATCAGCTTTATGTGTTTCAAAATATGATACTGCAGTCCACCTAATATTGTCATCAGTAGATTTAAGTAAACCTGAAATAAATTCTTTAACATTTTCTACCGCTTCTCCTTTGTCCCAACGAAAATAATTAATGCTTCTGATTTGAATTTTTGCATTGGCTGTTGTCAACAAGATATCGCTTATTAAACCACTAAAATTATTAGTAGGATAATTTAAAAGTCCGTTAAGAATATGCGG
>JBHELA010000136.1:0-5449 GCA_041859005.1 Ignavibacteria bacterium | reverse complement strand
CTGTCCTGATCTGACGTCAGCAAATATTGCTTACAAACTGCTTGCAAGTGTCGGCGGTGCTGTCGCAATAGGACCGATTCTTTTGGGTATTAAGAAACCTGTGTATTTGCTGGGACCGGGAAATTATGTGGATGATATTGTGAATATTACGGCGATGGCGGTTTATGAGGCAGGGATAGGTGATGGTTTGTAGATATTAGTTGATAGCCCCCAATTCCAGGTGTGGAATTAAGGAAGTAAGAAACTTGTGGCAGTCAAATTAAGGAAAAAACGAACGCGGATTCCGCGGATAAGACGGATTATCGCGGATATAACATCATTGGTGCAAAAACGAAAGTAGAACAAGAACGCAAACTGTAAGATTACGTTATTAAAAACTAAATTTATAGATGTTGATAAATCATATACATATAGTCAAGTTTCTTAGAAGTTGTTGGTTGTTGGAAAAAAAGAGCAAGATAGATTAAGAGAGTAGTTCCATTCCTGGATTCCAGCTACAAATCCACCACGGCGGACGCCCTCCCAATAAGATGGTCCCGATATAGAAAATCGGGATAAACTTCTCTTCGACAAAGAGCGCGTAGTTTTTAGTTGTTGGTTGTTAGTTGATGGCTGATAGAGGAAAACAAAAGATAATAAAAAACCCTTTGCAAGTACGTTTCCCGCGTATTTTCTGCGCAAAGGGTTTATAGGAAGGAATTACTTTAGTAAAGACATTTTTATTGTCTCTGTAAACTCTCTTATTTTATTTGTATTGTCGTCTGCTGTGTTTTACTCTTTTCTTTAGTTTTATTCAAATGTTTGTCATTACTTTTTGTTAGACATCAATGCCCTGTTTTGTAACGATTCGTTTTCTGGCACAGTATCGTATTTGCTGAAAACTAATTTATTAATTCGATATTTACAACAGGGAAATAGTTGACAGTTTTTAGTTGATGGTTGATAGATTTTAGTTGATAGTTGATGGTTGTTATTTATTAAGAGCGGAGAGCCATGATTAGATCCCCTCCAAGATTCCCGACACGTCGGGATGCAAAGAACGCACATGCGGGATGATCCGCCCAAAAAGATGGCGGACCTTCGGCAAGAAAAAATAAGAACGGTGAGGAGGAAGAGCTTATTTTGTGTGATTTATTTTCACTTATATTACTTATGCAATTTTTATATATTTGGTTTACCTCAAATAATAAAATTTATCACAATGATAAGGAAACAGGACGCACTCGACTATCATCAGCTGGGAAGACCCGGCAAGATTGAAGTAGTATCTTCAAAACCATGTGCTACTCAGAGAGATTTATCACTCGCTTACACTCCGGGTGTTGCAGACCCATGTCTGGAAATTGAAAAAAATCCTGACGATGCCTATAAATACACGGCTAAAGGAAATCTTGTGGCTGTTGTTTCGAACGGCACGGCTGTGCTGGGTCTCGGCAATATCGGTGCACTTGCGGGCAAGCCCGTAATGGAAGGCAAAGGAGTTTTGTTCAAAAGGTTTGCAGACGTGGATGTGTTTGATATTGAACTTAACACTGAAAACCCAGATGAGATTATAAAAGCTGTTCAGCTTCTTGAGCCGACTTTCGGGGGAATAAATCTTGAAGATATTAAAGCACCCGAATGTTTCTACATTGAAGAAGAGCTGAAGAAGACGATGAAGATTCCTGTCTTCCATGATGACCAGCACGGCACGGCTATAATCAGCGGAGCTGCTTTGATTAATGCACTTGAAATAGTAAGGAAGAAAGTTTCAGAGGTGAAAGTAGTTTTCAGCGGTGCGGGAGCGGCGGGTATTGCATGCGCTAATCTTTATGAATCGCTGGGTGTGAAAAGAGAAAATATGTTTCTCGTTGATACTAAGGGCGTAGTATATAAAGGACGCAAAGAAGGTATGAATAAGTATAAGGAATACTTTGCACAGGATACAGAGCACAGAACTCTTGCTGATATTATAAAGGGTGCGGACTGTTTCTGCGGTGTTTCTAAGAAGGGTGTGCTGACGAAGGAAATGGTGAAAAGTATGGCGGACTCCCCTATCGTTTTTGCGATGGCGAATCCCGACCCCGAGATTACGTATCCCGATGCTGTTTCAGTACGTGATGATATTATCATGGCAACGGGCAGAAGCGACTATCCGAATCAGGTGAATAACGTTCTGGGGTTCCCGTTTATTTTCAGGGGGGCGCTTGACGTGAGAGCATCGACAATTAACAATGAAATGAAGATTGCTGCATCTATGGCTCTTGCCAGGCTTGCAAAAGAAGATATTCCCGATGCTGTTACCCGTGCATACGGCGGAAAGAGAATAGAATTCGGCAAGGAATATATTATTCCAAAACCGTTTGATCCGAGAGTACTGCTCTGGGAAGCACCCGCAGTAGCAGAGGCAGCGATGTTTACGAACGTTGCGAAGAATCCTATAATGGATTTTGATGAGTATAAGGATAGATTAGAAGCAAGGCTCGGAAAGGCAAACGAAGTTACGAGATTCTTTATTCATAAAGCTCAAAAAGTTAATAAGAAGATTGTATTCCCCGAAGGAGAGGAATCGAAAATACTGCGTGCGGCACAGATAATAGTTGATGAGGGTATTGCAAAACCCGTACTGATAGGCGACAAAGAGACAATCGTTCAGAATATTGTTGACCTCGGTCTGCATTTTGAAAGAGATGATCTTGAGATAGTTGAGCCGAGTATTTCGCCGAATTTTGAGAAATATGCAGATGGCTTTTTTGAATTAAGGCAAAGAAAAGGCGTTACAAAAATTGATTCGACGAGACTTTTAAAGACTCCGAATATTTTTGGTATGATGATGGTCAGAAACGGTGATGCTGACGGACTTATTTCAGGATTAACACAACAATATCCTGATACGGTAAAACCTGCACTTCAAATAATAGGAAAAGTTGACGGAATAAATAACATTGCGGGGATGTATATGATGATATTTAAAAACCACAACATATTTATTTCAGATGCAACTATCAATGTTGACCCATCGGCAGAGCAGCTTGCCGAAATAACTTTACTAACTGCGGATGCGGTTAAAAGACTCGGAGGGATACCAAAGGTTGCAATGCTTTCTTTCAGTAACTTTGGCAGTACAAAACATCCTTATACGGATAAAGTGAAAAAAGCAACTGAGATTGTTAAGAAACTAAGACCTGAATTAATTGTTGAAGGCGAGATGATGGCAGATACAGCTATGAGTCCTGATATTATTGCAGAATACTATCCGTTCAGCAATCTTAAAGAAAGAGCAAATGTATTAATTTGTCCTGATCTGACGTCGGCAAATATTGCTTACAAACTGCTTGCAAGTGTCGGCGGTGCTGTCGCAATAGGACCGATTCTTTTGGGTATTAAGAAACCTGTGTATTTGCTGGGACCGGGAAATTATGTTGATGATATTGTGAATATTACGGCGATGGCGGTTTATGAGGCAGGGATAGGTGATGGTTTGTAGATATTAGTTGATAGCCCCCAATTACAAAAATGGAATTAAGGAAGTAAGAAACTTGTGGCAGTCAAATTAAGGAAAAAACGAACGCGGATAACGCGGAAAAGGCGGATTATCGCGGATATAACATCATTGGTGCAAAAACGGAAGTAGAACAAGAACGCAAACTTCAAGATTAAGTTATTAAAAACTCAATTTATAGATGTTGATAAATCACATATATAGTCAAGTTTCTTAGAAGTTGTTAGTTGATGGTTGATCCGCCCAATCCGCCCAACGAGACGGCGGATCTTCGACAAGACGGCGGATCTGCGACTCGAGCGCTGAGAAGAAATTTACTTTCTTGCTAAGAACTTTTTACCACCAAAGCACGAAAGCACGAAAAGGGAAAGAGATTTGCACACTGATTATCAATGAATGAATATGATTCACACTGATAAGATAAGAATTTTTTACCGAAAAGAATATTTAACAGCAAGAACAGCAAACAAAGAAAAGATTTTTCACAGAGCACACAGAGATAAGCACGGAGTGCACAGAGAAAATACAAAATAATATTAGTCTTAAAAATTTTTAACGCAAGGGTCGCAGAGAAAAGCAAAGGTCGCAAAGAAAACAATAAATTATTACAAATTGCTTTTACCACTAAGGTAAGAAGGACACAAAGTTTTACTAGAAATATTTTTATTTATAAGAGCATTATACCACCAAAACATCCTCCCAATAAGATGGCGGATCTGCGACAAAAGCACCAAAAGTGCTTAAGAATTTTTAACCGCAAGGGACGCAGAGAAGAACAAAGGTCGCAAAGAAAGCGTAGAACTAAAATCAATAATATAGTATATACAGACGGGCTGTTTTCATGAAAGAACGGGCTTCAATCCAGGAGGCTTCGATTATTTCGTCAAGAGTGTTTCCTGCATTTACCATCTTACGAACTTTATCAGTTCCGGCGAGTTTATCAATGAAGTTCTTTCCTGTCCATTTGAATTCCGGGAATGTATTATTCAGTGTAATTAATATGGCAACTGATGTTTTGAAAGGTTTAAATTTAAAAACATCTGTGATTGTAATTTTTAAACCGTAACATTTTGTGCCTGCATATTTCATGGCTGTGTAAGAAGGAAGCAATGACTGATTCGGAGTGAATTCAGCCATTTCAAAAGATACACCTTCTAAACCATAACTGTTTAGTTTATCAATCAGCTTTTCGCTGTCAATAAATGGAGCCCCGAACACCTGAAACGGTGTTTCTGTGCCGCGTCCTTCGGATACATTAGTCCCTTCAAGAAAGCAAAGTGCGGGATAAATTCTGGCGCTTTCAATTGAAGTAATACTCGGAGAGGGGTTTATCCATGAACCCATCACTGTTTCATATTTTGTGTTCCTGTCATAACCTTTCATCTTGATAACTCGAAAATTATCATTCAGAATATATTCACTGTTAAGATAATTTCCAAGTTCCCCAACCGTTAAACCTGTCATAACAGGGGTCGGAATCTTACCCACAAAAGATGAAAAATCTTCATCGAGACTGAATCCCTCAGAGGTGTTAATGTTCGCAACAGAAGGTCTATCGCACACGATATAATCCTTGCCGAACTTCTTAGCATCCTGCATGGTAAGATAAAGCGTGGAAGTGTAGGTATAAAACCTTGCACCAAGTTCCTGTATATCGAATACAATAACATCAATACCTTCAACATCAGACTTTGAGAAAGAATATTTATTTCCGTACAATGATACGACGGGTATCGTTACGCCAGACGCTGTGTAGGAGTCATCGGCTGAGAAACCATGCTCGGGAGTGTATATCTTTGCAACGTCAATACCTGCTTCCACCAGCAAGTCAATTATATGTTTACCGTTCTTATCAACGCCTGTTCTGTTTGTGATAATGCCGACTTGTTTTCCTTTTATTAAATCAATTTGCTCTTTCACAAGAACTGTATTACCTGTTTCAAAACTACTATTAATAAACTGTCCATA
>JBHELA010000096.1:0-6146 GCA_041859005.1 Ignavibacteria bacterium | reverse complement strand
TTTAATATAATATGGTGGACGTGGGGATGTGATTTCATGTTTTATTTATACTGTGAGATTTTTAATTACGGAAAAGACAGAGGGAATTTCAGGAAGGAAGTTATGAGTAATAACGTAAAATGGGCGTGGTGGACTCCGTTTGGAATTATGTTTACTAAGAAGGGAGATGTAATAAAATTTAAGATATTGGTTATGCAAGCTGTATTGGGTACGCTGGCGGCGGCTGTTGTATTGATAGTATGATTTCTGATACTCGACGAAGAAAGAAAACAAACAAAAGAGAGACAAACATATAAGATTTACGTTTTGAAGATTTAATGCATTCGCATTAAATCTATATTCTGTGCAAGGTAAGATTCTACCACTGAATTACTCCCGCTTAGTTTATCAATTAGCTTAAAACAAGAAAGATTATTATATCCATTTCGTAACAATATTTTTTACTTCACGTATTTCAGATAAAGGGGGAGAATTTAAATATGATTTATGAAAAATAATATTTTACTTGTTTTAATTACAATCTTTTTTCTGAAAGCAGGAATAACTTTCGCACAGACTCAAACCGGAGTCAGTAATTATCCTGTAATAGACGGTACTATCAATTCATCCGAATGGGATGATGCAAAAGTATTCACGGATTTTTACATGATGATTCCGCGTTCCAACAGCAAAGATTATGACAGTACAATTGTTTATCTAAAACAATCCAAAGATGCTATCTATCTTGCCTTTAAATATTATCCAAGGGGAAAAATTATTGCAAAGTCTCTTGTAAGGGACAGGAGTACAGAGGAGGAAAATGAATTTTTTGTTGTACTTGACCTCGAAAACAAAGCACAGAACGGTTATATATTCATATTTAATTTCAACGATAACCAGCGTGATGTTCTTGTCTATAATCAACGCTCGCAGTCATCAGAATGGGACTGGGTGTGGGAGAGCAAAACAAAAACATACAGTTTGCCAGAAAACGGAAAACCAGGATATATCGAAACCGAATTGAAAATACCGGTTGATAAACTTCAAAATAAAAACTCAAATCAAATTGGAATAAATGTACAAATGTTTGCTTACCGCCCCGACGGTTCTTCTTACTGGTATTCCTTCGTACCGGATGCCGATTTATTAAGTGTTAATAGTACATATAAACTTGATATTACTCCATTCAACGAAAGAACTAAAGTAGATTTTAATGCAACTCCATACGTAGTAGGAAACAAGTTTAACGATTCATCCTACAAAGCTCAGATTGGCGGAGAGTTCAATATGTCGATTGATAAACATAAATTAAAAGCAACTGTTAATACAGATGAATCAACACTTGAGGCGGATCCTTATTATTTCTCTCTTTACAACAGACCAACTTATCTGACGGAGAAGAGAACTTTCTTCAGCAAGGATCTGGATATTTACCGTTCTCCTATCAGTCTATTTTACACGCGTTCAATACAAAATATTGATTATGGATTTAATTACACTTACAGAAGTGATAAAATTAAAGCAGGAGCCATGTTCATTCAGGATGACGTGAATAAGACGGGAGAAAAGAGACAGATATTTGTTGCCAGACCAAACTACATAGCGAGTGATTTTTCTGTCGGAAGCTTTCTGCTTTATTCAAATGACAAATCGATTGACAGGAAAGAAAGAATTGTAAGTGTTGATGGTCAGTACAGGTTCCCTCATAATCGAGTAAGAATTATGGGGCAGTACGCTTCAAACTTTGAAGGGAATGCATACGAACTGTATTCTTATTATCAGTATGACAACAGCGGAGGTCCTTTTGCTGATTTAATGTACAGAAGAGTAGATAAGAGCTTTACTGCACCTACTTTCATAAACACATCAGTCGGTCTTCCAAATGATTATGATGAAATATCATTTTCGGGAGGGTATTACTGGAATAAAGTAAGACAATATTTCCCAGATATAAACTTAAGCGGCGGATATTACCGCAACAAACAATTAAGCAATGGTTTTCTAATACAGGACAGATATTCTGTAAGTTTATATACAAAAATAACAGGCTCTCTTTCTTTCAATACTTATTTTGAATATAACCATCCTAACGATTACGATTCAGATGGAAATCTGATATTCAGAAATAATTATCTTCAGGATAATAATCTTAAGTATGTGTTTGGCAATAATTCTGTGTATGCAGGATATACCCATGGACCATATTTCGGAACGTACCTGAAGAATCCATATTTTGGTTTTAATTATTTCTTGTTTGATCAGGTTGCAATAAATACTGATGTTAATTTTTACAGGCTGAATGACGAGGACAGGACTATTATAAATACACGACTTGATTACAGAGCTTTCAAGAAATTATACCTCAGGGCTTTTTTCCAGAAAGACACGTTTACAAAAAATGCTTTACTGAATGCCATGGTACAGTATGAGTTTTTTGCAGGTTCGAATTTATACTTTGTTATAAATCTAATAGGCGATAACCTTCAATACACAAGCAGGTATTCAAAAATCGGTTACGAATTTAATTTCTGATATATTAAGTTTAGTATTTAGCCCCAATCGCAAGCATGGAATTAAGGAAGGAAGAAACTTGTGGTAGTCAAATTAAGGAAAAAACGAACGCGGATCACGCGGAAAAGGCGGATTGTCGCGGATATAACATCATTGGTTCAATAACGGAAGTAGAACATGTACGCAAACTGCAAGATTATGTTACTAAAACTCAATTTATAGATGTTGATAATTCATATATAGTCAAGTTTCTTAGAAGCCCCAATCGCAAGCATGGAATTAAGGAAGGAAGAAATTTGTGGCAGTTAAATTAAAGAAAAAACGAACGCGGATAACGCGGAAAAGGCGGATTACCGCGGATATAACATCATTGGTGCAAAAACGGAAGTAGAACAAGTACGCAAACTGCAGGATTACGTTATTAAAAACTCAATTTATAGATGTTGATAAATTTTGTACATATAGTCAAGTTTCTTAGAAGATCCTATTACTATATGAAATAATGATAGTGATTATACAAGAACTTAGTCAAGTTTCTTAGTAGATTTATCTGTAATAAACTTTTTTCTATCCAGATGATAATCTGCATTAACATCTTAGACTTGAGTTACATTTAAAAGAGTGAAATAATAGTTTATTTTAATTGTAATGTGAAATGAGTAATTTCAGATATAATTAATTAAAACAAATGGTGAAAAATATTTCGGTTATTGATAAGAAGAAATTAGCACTGCTCGAAACATTCGATAATTCACACCCTAACAGAAACTACGAGATAATACATCAGACAGATGAGTTTACTTCTGTTTGTCCGAAGACAGGTCAACCGGATTTCGGGACAATAATAATATCTTATGTTGCCGATAAGAAATGCGTAGAACTTAAGTCGCTGAAATTTTATTTGCAATCATTCAGGAACGAGGGGATATTTTATGAAAACGTAACAAACAGGATACTCGATGACCTTGTGTATATGCTGAAGCCGCGCTGGATGGAAGTAAAGGGAATTTATTCAAGACGCGGAGGATTGTTTTCCACAGTTATAGCGACGCATGGGAAAAAGAAATAAACACTACGGAGTATGAATAATTGAACAAGATGTTCACACCAAAGCTCTGGACTGCCCTGAAGGAAGGTTATACCAGGGAGAAGTTTTTTGCTGATTTATCTGCGGGTGTAATTGTAGGGATTGTAGCATTGCCACTGGCGATAGCATTTGCAATAGCATCGGGTGTGAAGCCGGAGCAGGGATTATATACTGCAATAATAGCAGGATTATTAGTTTCACTTCTTGGCGGAAGCCGTGTTCAGATAGCAGGTCCGACCGGTGCATTTATAGTTATTATTTACGGTGTTGTACAGAAATACGGTTATGACGGTCTTGCAATAGCAACATTCATGGCAGGAGCGATATTGATTTTAATGGGTGTTGCGCGACTTGGTGCACTTCTGAAATTTATTCCTTATCCTTTAATAGTCGGGTTTACGAGCGGTGTAGCCGTTATAATCTTTACATCTCAGATAAAAGATATATTCGGATTACAGATTGCTGAACTTCCTGCTGATTTTATATCAAAATGGGTTGTTTACTTTAAGGAATTTTCTGCAATAAATTATAATGCACTTCTGATAGGAGGTATCTCACTTTTAATTCTGATATTCTGGCCAAGGGTTTCACATAAGATACCGTCACCATTAGTTGTGATAATTGTAATGACCGTTATCGTTCAGATATTTGATATTAAAGTTGATACAATTCAAAGCCGTTTCGGTGAAGTACCGAATACATTGCCTTCACCTCAGCTACCTAATATAACTCTTGATAAGATAATAGGAGTATTTTCTCCTGCTTTTACGATTGCTTTACTGGGTGCGATTGAATCATTACTTTCTGCATCAGTTGCGGACGGCATGATACGATCAAGACACCGTTCTAATATGGAACTTATAGCACAGGGTGTTGCAAATATATTCTCACCCTTATTCGGCGGAATACCTGCTACGGGCGCGATTGCGAGAACTGCTACAAACGTTAAGAACGGAGCGAAAACTCCTGTTGCCGGTATTATACATGCAGTTGTTTTATTATTAATAATGCTGTTTGTTGGTAAGTGGGCGGCATTGATTCCAATACCAGCTTTATCTGCAATTCTTATCATAGTTTCATACAACATGAGTGAATGGCGTTCATTTAAGAAACTTTTAAGAAGTCCGAAGAGTGATATAATTATTTTAATAGTAACATTTGTACTTACGGTAATCTTTGACCTTACGGTTGCCATTGAAGTCGGGGTCGTTCTTTCAGCGTTATTCTTTATGCGTCGTATGGCAGAAGTATCTCAAGTGAATGCGATAACAAAAGACATTAAAGATGAACTGGAAGATAAGTATGAAAGTGACGAAGCAGAGATAAAAATGCCTGAGGGAATTGAAATATTTGAGGTTCGCGGTTCGCTTTTCTTTGGTGCGGTAGAGCAGTTCACTGAGTCTTTACGTCCTGTTGAAAAGAAGCCTAAATATTTAATACTTGAAATGAAACACTTGCTTCTGATTGATGCGACGGGATTGAGGGCACTTGAAGATCTGGAATCGACTTTGAGAAAGCAGAAAACAAAGTTTATTATATCAGGTTTGCATAAGCAGCCATTATTTGCGATGGTGCAATCGGGTTTGCTCGATAAAATTGGAGATGACCATTTATTTGGGAGCATAAAAGAGGCGCTCAACTATATAGAAAACACTAAATTGAAATCAACTTAATAATTTTATAAAATAAAATAACTATTATGGATTACAGAGTAGAACACGACACGATGGGTGAAGTAAGAGTTCCAGCAGAAAAATACTGGGGAGCACAAACCCAAAGGTCAAGAGAGAACTTCACAATCGGCGCACAGTTGATGCCGAAGGAAGTAATTTATGCTTTTGCGATTTTAAAGAAAGCTGCTGCTATGGCGAATCACGAATGCGGTGTATTGCCAAAAGAAAAGATGGAGCTGATTGGAAAGGTTTGCGATGAAATACTTAACGGCGACCTTGACGACCAGTTTCCTCTCGTTGTATGGCAGACGGGTTCTGGCACACAGTCGAACATGAACGTTAATGAAGTCATTGCTAACAGGGGGCACGTACTGAGCGGAGGAAAGCTGACAGACGAAAAGAAAGTGCTGCATCCGAATGACGACGTGAATAAATCGCAGTCGTCAAATGATACATTCCCGACAGCCATGCACATTGCGGGTTACAAGATGATTGTTGAGAACACGATTCCAAAGGCAACGAGTTTGATGCGGACGCTGAAAGAGAAGTCAGAGAAGTTCATGGATGTTGTAAAGATTGGAAGAACTCACCTGATGGACGCAACACCTCTCACACTTGGTCAGGAATTTTCCGGATATGTATCACAGATTGACCACGGACTAAGAGCTATAAAGAATTCACTTGCGCATCTTTCTGAACTGGCGCTTGGCGGTTCGGCAGTGGGAACGGGACTTAATGTACCGAAGAACTACGACGTGATAGTAGCGAAGTATATTGCAAATCTGACGGGATTTCCTTTCAAGACAGCGGAGAACAAGTTTGAATCACTTGCTGCTCATGATGCAATGGTGGAATCATCGGGAGCGATAAAGACTCTTGCTGTAAGTTTAATGAAG
>JBHELA010000054.1:0-3641 GCA_041859005.1 Ignavibacteria bacterium | reverse complement strand
ACTATATCTGCTCTTCTTTTTACTTCTTCGTATTTAGCCATATCATCTTTCGGAGGTGGCGAAACTAAAAATTCCCTGTGAATGAATATGACTACGTCAGCATCCTGTTCGATTGCACCTGATTCTCTCAGGTCAGAAAGCTGCGGCCTCTTTTCTTTCTTCTGTTCTATTCCTCTGTTTAGCTGAGCTGCAGCCACAACGGGTATGTCAAGCTCTTTAGCGAGTGCTTTTAGGCTTCTTGAAACATGTGCTACTTCAAGATCGCGCCGTTCATACTGCCCTTCACCCTTTAAAAGCTGGAGATAGTCAACTACTACCATGTCAATGTCATGTTCATGTTTAAGCCTTCTTGCTTTAGCCCTTAACTCAAGTACGTTCATTTCGCTCGTATCGTCTATGTACATCTTAACCTTTAGTTTGTCCAGAGAATTTACAACACGTGCCCATTCTTCGTTCGAGGTTCTGCCGCTCTTTAATTTCTGTCCGTCAACTCTTGATTCTATTGAAATAAGCCTTGAAATAATTTCCATCTTTGTCATTTCAAGCGAGAAAAATGCAACCTTATAACCTTTCTGAACCGCATTTCTTGTTATATTCAGCGCCAATGCTGTCTTCCCATGCGATGGCCTTCCCGCAACTATAATAAGCTCTGACTTTTGAAAACCAAGTGTAAGTTCGTCAAGTAGTTTGTACCCGGTTGTTACGCCCGGCAGATTCTTCTTGTCCCCTCCCCTTCTCGTTCCTAATTGTTCTAAAATGTTATTAATCTCTTCTTCAACTGATACTACCCGCTTCTTCGAAAATGATTCCGATGTGTCAAGAATATCTTTAGAAGCATTTGCCAGTATTGCATAAGGTTCCGAAGCAGGATTAAAACAGTTATCAAGCAATTCTTTCGCAATGTTTATAAGTTCTCTCAGTACGTATTTTTCATATATAATCCTTGCGTATCTTTTTGCGCTCGCTGATGATGCTATGCTTTCCGTTATTCTCAGTATGTATTCAACTCCACCCGCAGCATCGAGCTTTCCCATCCTTTTCAGTTCTTCAATCACCGAAAGTGCATCAAGGTCTTCGTTCCTTGTGTCAAGGTTAACCATTGATGAAAATATTATTCTGTGGGCATTCTTGTACAGGTATTCTGACTTAAGAATCGACGCAATATCTGCAAACACCATGCTGTCAAGCATAATGGCACCGAGTACCTGTATTTCAAGCTCCGTTGCATTTGGCGGCAGCTTGCCTTCAAAGATTTCTACCATTGAATCTTCGGCAGTTCTTTCCAGCTTCTTTTTATCTTGTATTACTTTTTTCCTTGTCATACTCTTTTCTGAATAATTGTACATCTTCCCAAGTCGGTTTCTTCCAGTTTGGATTTCTGAGCAATGCCGCCGGGTGGTATGTTACCATTGCTTTTACTTTTATGTCTCCGAATGTTAAATTGTATATCTTCCCTCTCATCCTGCCGAGTGTTTCTTTTACTCTCAGCATTGTCTGTCCTGCAAATGTCCCGACACACAGTATAAATTTCGGTTTTATAAGCTCTATCTGTTTCAGCAAATATGGTTCGCATTTAAGTATCTCGTCGGGATTCGGATTCCTGTTTTCAGGAGGTCTGCATTTCAATATATTGCAGATAAAAACTTCTTCTCTCGAAAAATTAATTGCTTTTAAAATATCCGTAAGCAGCTTGCCTGCACGACCTACAAACGGTTCCCCCTTTGCGTCCTCATCCGCACCAGGAGCCTCACCAATTACCATCACATCTGCGTTCGGACTGCCTGTACCAAAAACAAAATTCTTTCTGGTCTCGCATAGATTGCATTTTATGCACTTGTTAATCATTGAATCAAGTTCGCTAACGCTCTTTGCGTCCATCCAGTCTTCTCTAAGCAATGTCATCGGAGCTCCTTCCCTCACTATACTTTCGTTTTCAACTTTCTCTTTATATTCGGTTTCGTGATTATGAATAGCAATTTTAATCTTAAGCTCTTCCACATCAGTATTTTCATCGGGCACTTCAAGGTCATATTCTGTCAATGATTCTTTGGGAATATTAATTTCCTTTTCGCCCTGAACGTACTTCAAATAATTTATACTATCCTCTATTAATTTTCTCTTCAACTCTGCTATGCTTTATATGTAAGATTAAAATATTTTTTTAGTGTACTCAGTGGAAAAAATGCTCTTATCAATAAAACTTATCTTTCTCTGTGTTCCCTCTGCTCTCTGTGGTTAAACGTTCTTGCTCTTATCAATAAATTAAATCTTTTCTTAGTGCTACAATCCATAAAAATGTTGTAATAAAAACAAACTTATTACTAAATAAAAACATTTTAGTTTTCTTTGTTTATTAATCAATTTGTAACTTTTCCGTGCTCTCTTTGCGACCTTTGCCTTCTTTGCGTCCTTTGCGTTAAAAATATATTGTTTAACAATAATACATTTGTTTTCTCAGCGTTCTCTGCGATCCCTGCGGTAAAATCTGTGGTCAATGTTTTTATTTGTTTGTAGCCTTAGGCTACGCAGTGATCTTAGTGTGCGTTCATTGTCAAAGATCCGCCATCAAGTTGGGAGGACATCCGCTGTGGCGGACCTTAGTGGAGAAAAATCTCTTTGTACATTCTTGTTCTTCTCGGTTTTCTTTCCACCGAACAATCCATCCAGTATCTCATTAGCTAACTCAAACTTCGTCATCTTTTCCAGCTCTTTCACTCCTGCTTTATCAATCATCGCCGCTACATTCGTATCCGTACCAAATCCCGCACCTTCAACATTCGGATTGTTAAGCACAATCATATCAAGATTTTTATTCTTCATCTTCTTCTTTGCATTCTCTATACCGTTATCCGTCTCGAGTGCAAACCCTGCAAGCTTATATCCTTTTTTATTCTTCCCCAGATAACCGAGTATATCTGTTGTTTTCACAAGCTCAAGAATAAACTCTTTCCCTATCTCTTCTTTCTTCATCTTATTTTCTCTCACAGTCTTCGGCTTAAAATCGCTGACTGCTGCAGACATAATCGCTGCCTTTATCCCCTTCATATTTTTCTTCACCGCATCAAGCATCTCATCTCCCGTTTCCACATCAATCCTTGTAACACCTTTCCTGTGCTGCAATGCCGAAGGTCCTGTAATCAATACAACTTCAGCTCCTCTCAAATAAGCAGCTCTCGCAATTTCAAAACCCATCTTTCCGGATGAGTAATTTGACAAATACCTTACTGCATCAATCGGCTGACGTGTCGGTCCCGCAGTAACGAGTATTTTCTTTCCTTTTAAATCCTTTTCATATAATTGCTCTTCAACAAACTCAAATATCTCCTCGGGCTCCGGCATCTTGCCAATTCCGTATATCCCGCTCGCAAGCTCGCCGGTAACAGGTTCAAGTATTTTGTAACCGTCATTCTTTAGTCCTTTAATATTTCTTTGAGTTGCTTTGTTGTTGTACATGTCCTCGTCCATCGTAGGTACTAGGATTACGGGGCACCTTGCAGCAAGTATTGAGGAAAGTAAAAAATTATCTGAGATTCCTGCATTCATCTTTGCCATTGTGTTCGCTGTTGCGGGTGCAAGCACAAATATGTCCGCCCAGATTCCGTTCGTGATATGCCATGTGCCGGCATTAACGGTCTCTGCTT
>JBHELA010000349.1:0-11410 GCA_041859005.1 Ignavibacteria bacterium | reverse complement strand
AACTACTTAATCTCAACTTTTGCGCCAGCTGCTTCCAATTCTGCTTTTAATTTCTCAGCATCAGCTTTTGGCATATTCTCTTTAACCGGTTTTGGGGCACTTTCAACGAGTGCTTTTGCTTCTGTAAGACCTAACCCGGTTGCTGTTTTCACAGCTTTAATAACTTTAATTTTATCTGCACCGATTTCATTCAAGAAAACCGTAAACTCGGTTTTTTCTTCTTCTGCGGCTGCGGTCGGAGCTGCTGCAAGACCTGCCATCATTACCGGGGCTGCTGCTGTAACGCCGAATTTATCTTCCAATGCTTTCTTTAATTCTGAAGCTTCAGTTAAAGTTAAGTTTGAGATTTTTTCTAATAATTCTTCAACTACTGACATTTTCTATTTCCTTTAAATTAAATTTAATTTTTAAAATTGTTTAAACTAAGCTGCCTTTTTCTTGGCAACTTCCTCAATGATACTTGCAAGGTCTCTGACGACTGCATTAATAGCACCGACAATACCCGAAACGGGTGAATCGAGACTTGAAAGTATACCTGCGATAAGTTCTTCTTTTGATAACAGAGAAGCTAATAAATCCATTTTTCCGCTGCCGTAATACTGGCCGTCAACAATCGCTGACTTGAATTTGGGTTTATCGCTTTTTTCCGTAATTTTTTTAAGAATTTTCGCAGGAGCAACCGGATCATTACCCGAGAAAATTACGCCTGTATTACCTTTTAAATGATTTTTGATATCATCTGCAAACTGCTTGTAATTTTCACTTTCATTTAAAGCACGCAAAATGAGAGTGTTCTTTACAACCTTGTATTTGATGTCTGCCTTGTAGAATTCACCGCGGAGATTGTCATCATCTGCCACAGTCAATCCGGCAAAATCAATAAAATATAATGCCGGCGAATTATTCATCAAGTCTTTTACTTCAGCAATGACCTCATTCTTTTTGATTTTTTCCATACGAAATTTATATATTTATAAAAACATTTGAAGCTGCTCACCGGTTATCACAATCCCGGCGATAAATGTTTTGAGTGCGTAAACTTTTTTAAACAGCAGTATGAATATCCGTAAGCGCTTTATCTATTCTTACTCCCGGACCCATAGTACTTGATACGGTAATTCCCTTTATGTATGTACCTTTTGATGCTGAAGGTTTCAGCTTTATTATCATATTTATAAAAGCTGTAACATTTTCTACCAATTTATTCTCTTCAAAAGATGCTTTGCCTATAGCAGAGTGAACAGTACCATTCTTATCAACACGGAAATCAATCTTACCAGCTTTTACTTCTTTTACTGCCTGTCCGACATTCGGCGTAACTGTACCGCTTTTCGGATTAGGCATTAGTCCGCGAGGACCGAGAATCTTTCCTAATTTTCCGAGTTCAACCATAGAATCGGGTGTTGCGATGATAACATCAATGTCTGTCCAGCCTTCCTGAATCTTTTTCAAATATTCTTCAAAGCCAACATGGTCAGCACCTGCGTCTATAGCATCCTGCTGTTTTTCAGGTTTGGCAATGACAAGCACCCGGACAGTTTTTCCTGTGCCGTTTGGCAACGAAACAGTACCTCTTACAACCTGGTCGGCATGTTTGGGGTCAACACCTAAATTCATCGCGATATCGACTGACTCATCAAACTTAGCTTTTGCGTATTGTTTGACGATAGCGACAGCATCTTTAATTTTGTACTCTTTCTTTGAATCGAAAGATTTATTTATTTCTTTCTGTTTCTTTGTTAGTTTCATTTTCTAAAAACAATTTAAGTTCAATAATTATTCTACGGTTATTCCCATGCTTCTTGCAGTACCTTTTATCATACTCATTGCATGTTCGACATCTCTTGCATTTAAATCAACCATCTTTGTTTCAGCAATTTCTTTCACTTGCTTAACAGAAACTTTTCCTACTTTAGTCTTATTCGGAATACCTGACCCTTTTTCGAGTCCTGCAGCTTTGATGAGCAATACTGCTGCCGGAGGAGTCTTGGTAATAAATGTAAATGATTTGTCCGAATAGACTGTTATAACAACCGGAATTATTAAACCCTTTTTGTCCTGGGTTCTGGCATTGAACTGTTTACAGAACTCCATTCCGTTAACACCTCTTTGTCCTAATGCCGGTCCAACGGGAGGGGCCATTGTTGCCTGCCCTGCCGGAATTTGTAACTTAATGAATCCTACTACTTTTTTGGCCATAATATATTATATTTTAAAAATGATTATTTTAATTTTTCAATTTGATTAAATTCGAGTTCAATAGGTGTCTTTCTTCCGAAAATGCTCACCATAACTTTTACTTTCATCTTTTCAGTATTTATCTCCAGCACAACACCGCTGAAATTATTGAAAGGACCATTTGTAACCTTTACAGAATCGCCCTCAAGAAGCTTCAGGTCAATCTTCTCTGAAGCATTCTCATCGTTTAATATTGCTTTTATTCTTTTTATTTCAGAATCCCTTAAAGGAACAGGTTCAAGCCTTTGTCCTTTAATATTTTTTGAACCGACTACACCCATAAGACTCGGAACCTGCGAAAGCATTCTTTTAATGTTGTCATCGAGGTCAACTTCAAGAAGTATGTATCCGGGAAAGAAGTTTTTATACTTTATTTTCTTTTTCCCGTTCTTTACTTCGAAAACTTTTTCAAGAGGAATCATAACAGTTTTAATCTTATGTTCGAGACCTTCCTCTTTTATCTGGTTATCAATGTATAATTTTACTTTATTTTCGTGACCGGAAACAATTCGTACAGCATACCATCTAAACCTGCCGTTATCAGAATCGTTAGTTTCATCTGTCATCGGAGTTTCAGTTAATTCTTCGCCCGTATTTTCCTGGATTATATCTTCTTCGTTGTCTGTCATCTTATACTGATTGTATTAAAATAGAATTTTAAGCAGTTCACTGATACCCTTATCGACAATGTACACAAAAATAGCAAACACAAACATAGTAACGATAACTACTTTTGTGTAGTCTCTCAATTCCTCTTTTTTAGGCCAGGAGACTTTTTTCATTTCTTTAAATATATCTGTAAAAAAACCTAATATTTTTTCTCTCATGTGAATTTGATTATCTTATATGCACGAGTGGAGGGACTCGAACCCCCAACCGACGGTTTTGGAGACCGCTACTCTACCAATTGAGCTACACTCGTATAAAAATATATTTCTAAATTACGGAAATCCATTCTGCATTGTAAAGCAGCAGTCTTAAATTGTTTCAAGCCAGAGCTGATGACCGGGATTGAACCGGTGACCTCTTCCTTACCAAGGAAGTGCTCTACCAACTGAGCTACATCAGCAACTCTTGTTTTATACAATAACAATAAAACAGAGCGGGAGACGGGACTCGAACCCGCGACCAACAGCTTGGAAGGCTGTGACTCTACCAACTGAGTTACTCCCGCGTTACCATAAGTGGGTAGGGAAGGATTCGAACCTCCGAAGACATCAGTCGTCAGATTTACAGTCTGATGCGTTTAACCACTTCGCTACCTACCCATTTTACCGAGAACATTAAATTTATGTAATTAATACGAATAAATCAATATATTATTTACTTCTTTTGGAAAAAATATTATTTCAGGAATTGAGACTCAGATACCCAGTTTAAGTAAACTATCGATTTTTCCCTTCTCATTTTTGAGGTAGTTTAATCTCTGCAGAATATTTTCTTTACTTACTCCATCCTGCTCGAATTGTGAACCTAAAATTTCAAATATTACAGGCAGAATCATAGTATTAGAAGCATCGTCAGAAATCTCTGTTTTTCCCTTTTTTATAGCACTTATGACCAATTCTTCGCCTATTTCGTACTTTTCTGAGGGTTTATTAAGAGCATACAGCTTTTTATCGTCATAAGATTTAATAATAGTATATTCCCCGCTCTTTTTCATCACTTTTCCCGCAATCTGGATTATATTTTCATTTTCGAGTTCAGGGTCAGTGTTTTTTAGTTCTGTTGTTTTAGTCGATATTTCTTTATCTATTTCCTTTGATTTAATTAAAAGACTGATTTTTTTGTTAATCAGGTTTTTATTGTCATACAGTGTCTGTCGGATTTTCCCGAAATCAGTATCGGAAAAATGTTCTGTTATGGCTAATGATTTTTCAATTCTATCTTTTGCTTCGGAAAACTTTTTCTGTGAATTAAAATCCTTCGCTTCAGTTTTAAGTGCACTTAATTCTTTATTAGCATTCTTTACAATATTTCCGTAAATATTCTTATAAGTTATAGGGATTTCTTTCGAATCAAGTTTTTTAAGATAAACAAATGCTGAGCGCCAGTCGTGGTCACAGATTTTTACAGCTATTTCTGCGGATAACAATCTGATTTTTTCTGCGGCATTTTCTTTTAGCTTGCCATCACTATATTTAATGATGAACTTTTCATACCTGCTGACCTGCGCCTCCATAAGCTTTACGTCCGAATAATCATCATGCCTTTCAATTTCCGCAAACTCCGTATCCTCTTTCAGATAAATAAACTGGTATGCAAGAAATCCAGCCGAAAAAAGAATTATTAGAATTATGAATCCATACAAAACATTCAGTAAAGCATTTTTCCTTTTGAGCTTTGGGAGGAGCTCGTCTAAATATTTTATTTTGGATTTAATAAAGTCCCCTTCTTCTTCATCGCAGTACCTCAAATAGTCAGTATAGAACATCGAAGCTGCTTTATATTCTTTTCGTATATAACTTTCTTCAGCACTATCGAATATTTTCATTTTTACATTCATTGCCGAAACAGCCCTGTTGTAATAAACTTTTGCTTCCATGTTTGACTTTTCAGCACTGAGTATTCTGTTACATTCGTTTATAGCTTCTGTATATTTCTTAAGATTGAGCAGGTATTCAATATGAACAAGTAGTTCTTTTACAGGAACAGAAGACTGGAACAACGGATTCAGGAGGATGTTTCTTTGTGAGCAGCTCAGAACTGCACAGCCGTTTCCCTTTTCCCAGCAAGTGTTATGATAAATCATACCGCAGGCTGAACAGCAATATCTGAACTCGTCATCATTCACCCGCTCCATACAATACTGGCAGATTGGCAAGTTTTCTTTTAAGTCTGAACTAATCATTTTAGAATAGTAATACTATGAAAGAGAAAAATCAATTACTTTATACAATAAAAACAAACTTAGCAGTAAAAGAATCCCACCGACAATTATGTTAATTTTATTGAGTGCTTCCGGACTTACTCTGTGAGTATTTTTTGAAATAACTTTTACAAGAGTCCAGAACCAGAAAGTTGTACCCGCGAATACGCCGATTGAATAGATAAAACCAGTGATAAACCGCGAATCAATAATGCCGTAATTTTTCATGTAGCCAGTCAATGCAAACCATGAAGCCGGAATCGTTACAGAAGAAACACAGAGAAAAGCACCTTTTAAAAATCCGCCAACGAGACTGTTTTCTTTTTTCTGAAGAAGGTTTGAGTGCAGGATTCGTGATAAGTCTTCATTAGTCTGTTCAAGCTTTGTTGTTACTTTTGAGAGTTTATTTTCAATTTGTATATCCTGAGCAGGCGTTGTTATATCATCTTCAACTTTAGTCTTAATAAGTTTATAACCCGAAAGACCTACAACTATACATCCGATAAGTGTAAGCAGCACCATAAAAAACTTTTCATTATCCACAAAGAAATCATTAATACTATCTGGGATGAAACCCTTGATTAGAGCATAACCGCCATAGGATATGATAATATAAATCATGTCCATAAAACCGGCGCCGGCACCGACAGCAACACCATACTTGATTTCTTTCCTTAAACCCAGAGAAATCACAAGAATGTTAGTCGGACCCATCGGAGGCATGGACAGTAAATACCCTGTTATCAATCCTACAACTAAACTAATTATCAATTTTTTGTGAATAATTTCAGAATAAATTAAAGAATTATGCAGGCATTTTCAATTCATTGAGAAAACAAAATGGAATAGCTAAAAGTGTGTTATATGAGCTTAAAGCGGGGTAAAATAAATGCTATGCTTCATATTAATCGTTTTGCTTATCTGAACAAATAGTTCATATACGCTGCATATAAGTACCATATATTGCCTATATAAGAGCTGTGTAAAAAATGTGTAAGCAGAGTGTGAGTAATGTGATTGGAAAGTGTATAAAATACTTGTTTTTGTGGTTTATGTTCTTAATGTAAATATTTTCCATAATTTATTAAAAACAATATTAAGGTACTAAATACCTTTAATGAATATACAAAAAATATATATCAATTACAAAACAATTTGTAATTATCAATAAAATAGAAACTACCCCAAATAGAATATTCTATTAAAAATAGAACTATGCAGAGAGAGAGGGATTCGAACCCCCGGTAACCGTAAGGCTACAACGGTTTTCAAGACCGCCGCTTTCAACCACTCAGCCATCTCTCTGTGTACAAGAGGATAATATATTAATTTTAAAGACTTCTTTCAATGTATTATACGGTTTTCGCATTAATTTATTGTAAACAGATGCGGTCGGAAAAATAATGTCATTATTAATGGAGAGGATATGAATTATTTTGAGTAATGGAAATTTCAGAGATACAGGAAAAGTATGACAACAAGGTTATTCTTGTGGATAAACCGCTATTCTGGACTTCGGCAAAAGTAACGAATAAAATCAAAAAGACATTCAGGCTGAAAAAGGTCGGACATTCAGGGACGCTTGACCCAAAAGCAACGGGGCTCTTAGTTATCTGTACGGGTAAGAAGACCAAGACAATAACAGAAATGATTGGAGCTGATAAGGATTATGAGGGGACGTTCAGAATAGGTGCTGTAACGCCGACATTCGATACGGAATCGGAGGAACAGGATATTAAAGATGTTTCATATATTACTGATGATTTAATTAATAATGCACACGATAAATTTCTTGGTGAGATTGAACAGATACCTCCGATGCATTCAGCTATAAAACACAAAGGCAAACCAATATATAAACTTGCAAGAAAGGGTAAGACGATCGAGCTGCAGCCGAGAAAAGTTAATATAAAGAAATTTACAGTTGAGAGAATCAGCGAGACAGAAATAAAGTTTTTTGTGTCGGTTTCGAAGGGTACGTACATACGTTCGCTTGCGAATGATTTTGGTGCAGAACTTGGAGTCGGCGGTTATTTAAAAACATTAAGAAGATTAAGGGTGGGGAATTTTGAATTGAAAATGATAGACGAAAAATTCGAAGAATTCGATGAGATGAAATTTCTTGTGCTTGAGGATAGCTTATAGTTTATTGCTCTTCGTCCTTTTCAGGTTCTTCGTCCTTTTCCTTTCCTTCGTTTTTCTTAACTTCGTTCAGGAGCTTATTAATCTTATCGGCATACTCCATTGAATCATCGTGAAAGAAGATAAGGTCGGGAGTGTATTTAAGAGTAAGCTGTTTACCGAGAAGGAATCTGATGTGGCTTTTTCTGTTGTTTATTCTTTCGACTAACTTCTCAGCGGGTTCTTTATTAGCAAGAAAAGAAACATAGATTTTTGCAATCTTAAGGTCGGGAGACATAATAACCCTTGAGACCGTAACAAGCCCTGCATGAATCTCCATCAGGTCTTTCGACATGGCGGAGTTCATTCTGTGCTTTATTTCTTCGCTTACTCTTTCAGTTCTGATTGACATCTGTTATACAGATTCTAATTTTCTCTTTGTTTCTATTAATTTATATCCTTCGATAATATCACCGACTTTAATATCGCTGTAGTTTTCAAGTCCGATACCGCATTCATAACCAGATTCAACTTCGCGTACATCATCTTTGATTCTCTTTAAAGAAGATATTGTACCGTTGAAAATTTCAAGACCTTCCCTGAGAAGCCTTACTTTATGGTTCCTGAGAATCTTTCCGTCCTGAACGTAGCAACCAGCTATGTTACCAATCTTCGGTACTTTGAAGACCTGTCTTACTTCTATAGTTGCTGTAATCTCTTCATTTATTTCCGGAGCGAGCAGACCTTCAAGCACCTGCTTTACTTCATCGAGGACGTTGTAAATAATGTTATGAATTCTAATTTCGACACTGCTCTTTTCAGCAAGCTTTCTTGCGTTAAGATTAGGTCTAACGTTGAATCCTATTATAACAGCTCTTGATGCTTCAGCGAGAAGAACGTCTGACTCAGTGATTTGTCCGACTGCTTTGTGAATAACCTTTACGGTTGCAGTACCCGGTTTTGAAAGCTTGTGGAGTGAATCTGCGAGAGCTTCTCCGGAGCCGTCAACGTCAGACTTAAGAATAATATTAAGTTCGACTTCCTTGCCTTCTTTAATCTGATTAGTAATATCTTCTAAAGTTGTATGCTTAATTCTTCTGATATCCTGTTCACGTTTTAACTGCTGTCGTTTGTTTGCGATGGTTCTTGCTTCAACATCAGACTTCATAACAACGACCAAGTCACCTGCCTGCGGCAGACCTTCGAAACCTGTTATAAGCACGGGAGTTGAGGGTGCTGCTGTTTCAATTCTGTTATCTCTTTCATCATACATAGCTCTTACTCTTCCCGCATAAATACCTGCGACAAAATCATCACCGATTTTCAGTGTACCTTTCTGAACCAGCACTGTAGCAACAGAGCCTCTGCCTTTATCGAGCTTTGATTCAAGCACGACGCCTTTTGCAGCCCTATCGGGATTTGCTTTAAGTTCGAGGAGTTCGGCTTCGAGTAATATTTTATCAAGAAGCTTATCGATGTTCAATCCTTTCTTAGCGGAAATTTCGACTGACTGATACTTACCTCCCCATTCTTCAACAAGAATGTTTCTTTCTGCGAGCTGTGATTTAATCCTTTCAACATTCGCTTCGGGCTTATCAACTTTATTGATAGCAATAACAATTGGAACGCCCGCTGCGAGAGCATGATTGATAGCTTCAATTGTCTGAGGCATAACACTGTCGTCTGCAGCGACCACAAGAACTACTATATCCGCAGCCTGACCGCCTCTGGCACGCATTGCCGTGAAGGCTTCGTGACCGGGGGTATCGAGGAACGAAATGTATTTACCATTATCAAGTTTAACTTTGTAAGCGCCTATATGCTGGGTGATACCGCCTGCTTCCCCTGCGACAACATTTGCTTTTCTGATATAATCAAGCAGAGATGTTTTACCATGGTCAACGTGACCCATAACCGTAACGACAGGTGGTCTATTCTTAAGTGTTTCAGGTGCGTCATCCTCTTCAACCATCAAGGTCTCTTCGAATTCATTCTGGAACTCTATTGTGTAACCGAACTCCTCAGCCATTAACTGAAGAATATCTTTTTCGAGCCTCTGATTAATTGAGACCATCATACCAAGGTCCATGCACTTCTTGATAATGTCAGTAACGGGAACGCCCATTATGGATGCGAGCTCAACAGTAGAGACGAATTCTGTAACGCTAATAACATTCTTCCTTGATTCGTTTATTTCCTGAATTTTCTTTTCCTGTTCTGCTCTTTCTTTCTTTTTCTTCCTTCTTGCAATACTTCTTGCTGACGCCCCGCTGTCATCATCAATCTTAGCCATTGTGTCTCTGATTGCATCATCGATTTCCTTCTGAGAAATATCTTTTCCTTTTACGCTTTTGCCGAATTTTTTCTTCTTTTTATCGTAGTCTAAATCACTCTTTGACTTTTTGTCCTTATCTTTATTACCCGTCTTTTTTGCATCTTTGCCTGCGGGCATTACCGGAGGAACGCCTGAAGACGGTCTAAAGAATCCGGGTTTTTTATCTTTAAATTTATTAGCGGGTTTAGTCTCGTTTATTGTTACCCTTTCAAACTTCCCTTTCTTGCTCGGGTCATTACCTTCTTTTCTGTGTTCAAACTTCCCTTTTTTAGGGTCAGCTTTGTTAAACGGTTTTGAATATCCCGGTTTAGATGCGTCCTTGTTGAATGGTTTTTTAACCCAAGGCCTGTCAGTTCTATCCCTTCCTGCAAAAGTACCTGTTCTTTGCACGACAGGTTTTTTATCTGCATCAGGCTTTTTATCATGCTCGGGTTTTTTATACTGCTCGGGCTTTTTATACTGCTCGGGCTTTTTATCCACTACGGGTTTGACATCAGGCACAGGTTTAACTTCCGGAGCAGGTTTAACGGGTTCTGCTTTCGGTTCAATCTTAGGCTGTTTAACCTTTGGAACATACCTATCTTCAGGTTTTTGTTCGGCAATAACTTTTGCAGCCTCTTCAAGACCTTTTATTGAAGATTCTTTTCTTGCTTTTGTACGGTGGGCTTCATCAGACCTATCGCGCGCTGATTTCTTCTTGTTCTCGTAAATCTTGTCTAATTCTGCTTTTCTTTTCTTTGCCTGTTCTTCCTCTTCCTTTTTCTTCTTTTCATGTTCTACGAATGCCTGAAGTTCCTGTCGTTTTCTTTCTTCTTCTTCTTTCTTCTTCTGTTCTTCAAGGTTTCTTTTCAGCCTTTCAGCTTCAGCCTTCTTCCTCTTCGATTCTTCGTCCCTTTTCATCACTTCATTGGCTTCTGAAATCTCTACCTTATTCGACTTTGCAAAATCAACAATCTTCTTCAGCTGTTTTTCGTGTTCAGCAACATCGAGTTTGAATTTATTAAGAACTTTTCCTACTATATCTGATTCCAGAGTGGTGTTTATCGTAACTTTCTCAATACCAATTTGCTTCAAATATTCAATGATATCCTCTTTAGACCTGTTAACTTCTTTAACAAGCTTAACCAGTTTCATTTTTTGTGGTGTATCAGACATAAATTGTTTTGTTATTCTTAAACTTTTAAATTTCTAAAATGCTTTTACTTCTTGTCTTCCTTATCGCTGTCTTCTTTTTTACTGTCTTCTTGTGCTTCTTCATTTTCATCCTTTTCCTCTTCTTCTGACTCTTCATCCTCTTCAGACTCTACTTCATTTTCTTCTTCTTCAGTATCATCTTTAGTTTCGTTTTCTGTATCTCCGTCTGATTCGTTTTCTGTATCTTCGTCTGATTCGTTTTCTGTATCATTATCTGTATCATTATCTGTATCATTATCGTCTTCTTCGTCCTCATCTTTTTCATCTTCCTTATCCCTGATAACGTCAATCTGATAGCCTGTAAGTTTGGAAGCAAGTTTAATATTCTGACCATTCTTGCCGATTATAAGACTCACCTGATCTTCATTTGCATAGATGTTCGCAACCCTGTTTTCTTTATCGAGATAAATATCCTGCAGTTTAGCAGGAGAAAGCGACCTTGCGATGTACAGAGCATCATCCTGAGTAAAATTGACGACGTCTATATTTTCGTTGCTGAGTTCTCTTACGATTGAATGTATTCTCATACCCTTCATACCGACGCATGCACCCACTGCATCTATCTTATCGTCGTTTGAAAGCACGGCTATCTTAGCTCTTTCACCGGGGTCTCTTGCGATACCTTTAATCTCGAGAATACCGTCGTATATTTC